>JAGCFY010000088.1 GCA_017649845.1 Paludibacteraceae bacterium | reverse complement strand
TGAACGTCAATACACCGCCTATTCCCAGGTAAAAACCCATATCGAGAATCTGTTTGGCTACCTCGTGGCTTCCGTTGAAACAATGAATCACTCCACGGAGAGGATTTGGGGATTTGCTATCCGTTAGCTGGGTTTGCAACATATGCAACGTATCTTCTGTTGCCTCTCTATTATGGATCATAACCGGCAGATTCAACTCTTGCGCCAGATCCAATTGACGGCGAAAAACAGCCTGTTGCGCCTCTTTATAGGTCGTATCCCAGTAATAATCCAAGCCAATTTCCCCTATCGCCACCAACGTATCACAGTTGTCACGAATGGCTTTCTCGATGATAGCCCATTGCTCCTGCCAATCCTCCTTCACATCCTGCGGATGAAAGCCCAAAGCCGCATAGCAATAGCCGGGATGGTTACGGCAAAGAGCGAGTATGGCATCTATCGATGCCGCGTTCACGCCGGGCACAAGCATCGCTTCCACCCCACTCTCGCGTTGACGCGCGATCACTTCTTCGAGATCCGGCGCATACGCCTCTTCATCCAAATGAATATGGGTGTCAATCATATTATCTGCGGTTTAATATCGAACTATCGCCGTAACTCAAGAACCGGAAATCATGGCTTAGCGCATAGTCATAGATGGTATGCCAGTCGCCGCCTACAAAAGCGCTCACGAGCAGTAACAAGGTGGATTGCGGCTGGTGGAAATTGGTGATTAATTGGTCCACGATACGGAATGTATAACCGGGTTTGATCATGATCTGCGTTGCGGCATGTAATGTGTTCTGCCCAGTCCGGTCCAAGTAATCCAACAGCGCCTGCAAGGCATCATATACCGACAAAGAATAATCGTTCTCGTACGGTTCAAACTGCTCTACCGTTGCTTTCTCCGGGTGGCAACCGAGGAAATAGAGGCTCTCGAGCGTTCGCATCGAGGTCGTTCCTACCGCTACGATTTTACCCAACTGCCGCTGTATATGCGCGATCGTCTCACGAGGCACGGCGATAATCTCTGTATGCATGGTATGCTCGTTCGCATCCGCCGTCTTCACCGGTAAGAAAGTACCGGCTCCCACATGCAGCGTTACCTCGTCCGTCTCAATCCCCCTTCCGCGGAGGTCATCCAGCACATGGGCCGTAAAATGCAGCCCCGCCGTAGGCGCCGCCACACTTCCTTTGATACGCGAATAAACGGTCTGATACGTTGTTTTATCGCTTTCCTCCGTCTTACGGTTCAAGTATGGAGGAATAGGCAACTCTCCTGCCGCATCCAGAATCTCGGCAAAAGAGACATTCGCTTCGCTCCACTCGAACCGCACAGCAAACGTATTACCCAATACCTGCTCTTTATAGGCTCTCAACGTAAAAGCCCCGGCTTTTAATTCGATTGCTTCATCGTGCCATTTCTTGGCATTGCCTACCATACATTTCCAAGTACAACCGGTCGTAGAAGAGAGGGACAGCTGGTAGTCGTGCGGCGAGAGAGGTTCCAAACAGAACACTTCGATCCGCGCACCGGTAGGCTTATGAAACTCCAGCCGCGCCTGGATCACCCGTGTATTATTATAAATAAGGAGTGCGCCGGGAGCGATATAATCGCCTACGTTGTAAAAACGGTCCTCACTTACCTCACCGTTGCGGTACACCAGCAATTTACTGTGATCGCGTTCCTTTAGCGGATATTTGGCTATCCGCTCGTCCGGCAAAGGGTAATTATAATCAGCTATGTAAACGGGTTTCATTTCTTTTGCCTGCAAATAAATCATAGCGGTTAAACTGGCAATCCAGTTCGCCGTTTAACAAATGGTATTTCTTCGAGGGCTTGAGGCCGATACATTTCATAGCCGCAGCATTGGAAGAGATGATCCATGCCGATGCACCGGTAAACTGATGCTTGAGCGTAGAACCGATGGAGCCGTACAGGTCCTCCATCTCTTTATTGCTCTTCAGTCGCTCGCCGTAAGGCGGATTAATCATCACTAATGCTCCGGATGCCTGCAATTCCTTCAGCTCTTCTATACGGATCTGCTTGAGTTCGATATCCTTCTGCACACCGGCTGACTTGATATTCTTGCCCGCCTGCTGAATAGCATAGAAAGAAGCGTCCGAACCATATATGCGATGCGTAAATTCCCGCTCTTGCGAATCGTCGTTATAGATCTCGCTCCATAAGTCCGCATCAAAATCTTTCCATTTCTCAAAGGCGAATGATTTGCGGAACACACCCGGCGCAATATTCCGCGCGATCAGTGCAGCTTCAATAAGCAAGGTACCGGAACCGCACATCGGATCATAGAAATCGCTCTGTCCTCGCCATCCCGCCAAAAGCAACATGCCTGCCGCAAGCACTTCGCTGATAGGTGCTTCGGTCGTAGCCACGCGATAACCGCGTTTATGCAGACTCTCGCCGCTGCTATCCAGCGAAAGAGTCACCTGCTCATTCGATACATGCACATTGACAATCAGATCCGGCTCCTGCGTGCTCACATTCGGGCGCTTGTCGGCTTTCTCGGTCCAGTAATCCGCTATCGCATCCTTTGTGCGGTATGTCACGAAACGGCTGTTACGGAACGACTCACTATAGACCGTAGCATCTACCACAAAGGTAGTCTCAGCCGTCATATACCGGCTCCAGTCCAATGCCTTCACCTGCTTGTACAATGCATCCGTATCTTTGGCTTTGAACGTAGCTATCGGCACAAGGATCCGGATAGCGGTTCGCAACGCAAAATTGGCGCGATAAAGCAATGCCTTATCGCCACTAAAAGAAACGGCTCGTCTTTCGATGAGCACGTCGTTTGCGCCTAACTCTATCAGTTCTTGCGCTAATACTTCTTCCAAGCCCTTGAATGTCTTGGCAAGCATTGAAAAGTTTTTCATCTTTTGAAAGTATATTTCAGGGATTCGGACTCCGCCTTGCCATGCAATTCCCCCGAAACCCGCAAGGTGCCGCCGGCACCTTGTCCAAACTCTGACCATGCTTGCCCGCTCAAGCGAGCTTGGACGTTCAAGCCTTGTCAAAGTTTGCGGAAAGAGAGGGATTCGAACCCCCGGTACCTTTCAGTACTTCGGTTTTCAAGACCGACGCAATAGACCACTCTGCCATCTTTCCTCAAAAGCGGGTGCAAAGGTACTGCTTTTTTCTGAAATACGCAAATTTTCTGCTATTTTTTATCGATTTATTTTTTCAATTGGAACGGGAATGAGCCTATCAGGTTGCCCTCACAAAAGAAATCAATCGAATAGAATCCTGCCTGTACTTCGTCGTTTTCACCTAAAACGCAGTAACATGTACCGTTATACGCTTCGCCGCTATATTCGATTTGCTGCGTCATGGTATAAGGTATTTCACCGCTCTCAAACTCAAAGAGTTTGTTCTCCTCTTCTCCTATCATTTCGCCGCTTGGCGTCATTACACGGGCATAGAGGTCTTTCATACCCGGCGCACAGGTGATATTCTTCGCAATCACGAAATCGAACTGCAATTTACGAATATGACTCGCCATCTTGGTCTTGCGGTCGTTCTTATTGAGTGTTGTCAGGGTGCAAGAAGTGATCTCGAGCATCGCGGCACGAGTTACCGTCTCTGTCAGCTCTGTATTGGCTTGCGCCAACTCTTCGTTACGCGTACGAACTTGCTGGTTTTCTTCTTTTACCTGCTGGTTTTCTATCGTCAGACGGGCATTGGTAGCATTGAGCGAATCTATCTGACGGACATAATCTTTCATGACCGCACGAACCGTAGCCAACTCTTTTTTCAGCTCCGAAATACGACGCGCATTGGAGGCCTTGGTCTGACGCAATTCCTCGAGCAGATCCTGCACGCGCTGTTGCTCGCGACTTAACAGATCCTGCAACGAGTCATTATGAATATCCATCTGTTGATAGCCGTCAAACTGAATGGCCAGATCTTCGTATTCCTCCTCCAGTTCTTCTTTCTCTATCGTCATTTGCTCTACCATCTCGTTCAATTCCTGACGTTGGCTCAGATTCCAATAAACCAGACCGCCGATGATAAGGGCCAGAATGACCAATACTATGATAAAACCTTTTTTCTGCATTATAATAATGGTATTACTTTCTCCAATTGATTGCTGCGACTGCCTTTCAGCAAAACCGTATAACCTTTGAGCGGCTCTTTTTGCAGGTATTCACACAATGCTTCTACATTCTCAAATACCGGATAAGGCGCTGTTGTCTCGTTATATTCGCCTCCCACCAGCAACACTTTCTCCGCTTTGCGTTCCAGCAGCATATTGACGATATTCTGATGCTCGAGATGGCTGTATTCGCCTAATTCACGCATAGCGCCGAGAATATAACAATTGCCGTTGAATGCATTGATTGCCGCTTGCATAGATGTAGGATTCGCATTATAAGCATCTACTACCACGGTATTTTTCTCCGTTTGCATCAGTTGCGAGCGGTTGTTACTCGGCACATATGCCCGAACAGCCGCTAAAGCCGCTTCGCGGCTCACTCCGAAATATTCGCCTACGCAAAGCGCCGC
Organism: Paludibacteraceae bacterium; assembly: GCA_017649845.1. Classification (GTDB taxonomy): domain Bacteria; phylum Bacteroidota; class Bacteroidia; order Bacteroidales; family Paludibacteraceae; genus Colicola. Next base: position 885 of record JAGCFY010000088.1, on the reverse strand, counting down.
TGATACATTCTCCGCATTATAACCGCCTACCAGATGCGTGCCTTCCGGCATCGTACCTGTAGTATAAGGTACGGTTTTGAGATCTCCCGCCATCTTAGCCAGATACGGATTATCCGTATTACGGAAGCAGAAACCGCCATGCTCGCGCAGGAAATCATAGAGCTCCGCTTTCGTGCGTTGCACACCTTCGAACGAACCGAATCCCTCCAGATGCGCACGACCGACATTGGTGATCAAACCAAAATTCGGCTCCGCTATCTCCACCAGTTCTTTGATATCGCCCGGATGCGAAGCACCCATCTCCACGATTGCCATCTCATGCGCGCGCGTTATACTTAATAAGGTAAGCGGCACGCCGAGCTGGTTATTCAGGTTACCTTGGGTGTAATATAACTTATATTTGGTGCTTAACACGGCAGCACAGAGTTCCTTGGTTGTTGTCTTACCGTTCGTGCCGGTAATACCTAAAATCGGCAAACCTAATTCTCTGCGCCATGCACGCGCCAGATCCTGCAGTTCCGCCAGAGCCTTCTCGCCGGAGATAATATATGCTGCCCCATCGCGTTTCGCCTGCTCCACAAACTGATTGCCGTCGAAATGCTCTCCCTTCAGCGCCACAAAGACACAGCCGGGAGTTACCTTCCGGCTGTCTGTAGTGACAACAAGGGATTCCTTATTTCTTATTAGGAAGCTCCAGTCCATATTTCTTCTTTTTATCCTCTACCTTAAGCGCCAGACTCAATAAGAAAGCCAGCACGCCGAAGGAAGCGAAGACGATCATCGGTACGAGATATCCGTTCGTTGCCACGCGCAGTTTGCCGATCAGTAGCGGCACAAGGCACATACCGATATTCTGAACCCAGAAGATCAAACAATAAGCCGAAC
>JAGCFY010000087.1 GCA_017649845.1 Paludibacteraceae bacterium | reverse complement strand
GCTTTCCAGCGAGAAAATCCAGCGTGCCGAAGAATATTTCCGCGAGAAAGGCAATGTATCTACCTTCATCGGCCGTTTTATCCCCGGTAGAAGGCAACTTATCTCCATTCCTGCGGGTCTTAGCCGCATGAATTTCGGTGCTTTCCTGTGGTCGACTTTCCTCGGGCCATTCATCTGGAATTGCATCTTAGCGCTCCTGGGCTATTTAGCAGCCGGTCAGATGGACCTGATAAAAGAATATAGCCACGAATTATCCGTGGCCATACTCATTCTGCTCGGGGCAGTAATTCTCTATTTCGTAGTGAAGAAAATTATTTCTTCAACCAAGCGATAATTTCTTTTCTCTTATCAATCAGCTCCGCGAGGAGACATCCCGCTATCCAAGCCAGGAGTAAGAAGATACATACGCATTTCGCGCGTGTCATCACCGGTGCCGGATCTACTGCAAAATGATTCTCCAGGACCACCGGAGCGGTAGCAAAATGCAAGCGCAGATCACCTACCTGGGTATGGAATTGCTGCTTGTAGATCTCATCCAGGAAGAGGCGGATCTTACGATCTCCGTAGAAATTCACTCCCGTGCCGCTCTTATCCGACGTCACAGCCATTGCGCCGGCATTGTAGTAATAAGCACTCGTCAAACTATCCAGTTTCACCGTCTGGCGATGATTAAACGCTACCTCTTCTTTCTTATTCGCCAGATAAAGCGAATAGGCCTGTTGCAGCGCCTCGTTGCCGTTGAGAACTTCCAAAATAGCTTCCTCTATCTCGGGGATCAAAGGCGTAGCATAGGCCGGCGTGCGGAACTGGATACATACGCGGTCTTGCATCTGAACCTCCAGCGTATCTTTCGGAGAGGACTTACGCTTGAAATCGATGAAATCCGCCTGTTCGTCATGTTGCGAATCAATGACGCGGAAGAGTTCGAACCTCAGTGCCTGCTTATGGTGCATATACCACCCTATCTTAGCGCCTTCGGGCAGTAAATGTCCGGACTGAAGCGGAGCAAAAGCCTGCTCGAATTGCTGGAAGGAGGCGCCATTGAGGTAAGCCACCGCATTCACGCGGTATTTGATATTATCCGGCCTGGTATGATACATAGCGGCAGCAACAGCCAGTACTAACAGCGTCACCACGATATACCAATATCTCCATGACAGCCTGATCATGCGTGCCAACACATGCCATAGAGCAACTATGCCGCGGCCGATAGCGCGGGCTATGGTCACACATAAGTCCCAAAAATTCATTTCTTTGCCCGCAGAGGGCACGATAGTTTCTTTTTCCATATTGTTGCGGTATTAAATATTCCGTTTATTTGCGTCTGATCCAGTCGAAGGGGCGATGCGCCGTTTTCTCGGGCTCTTCCGGAGCGGCATCTTCTTCTACGGTGATTACTATTTCTTCAGCCGAAGTGGAAGCGGCGTGCTCACGGGGCTGAGCAGGAGCGGCTACTCCTTCGGCACGCAGCGTGTCGCTCAGGTCAATGAGCTGCACTTTCTCGTCCTCCATCGGTTTGGGGGTCTGCGGAGGATAATTGGCTTCGATAGCTTCCGGGATCGTTTTCTTGCCTTCCTCAGCTTCTTCCGAAGGAAGACCGTCCACTTTGTAGCCCGTAGCGATCACCGTGACGCGAACTTCTTCGCCTAAGCTCTCGTCAATAGATGCACCCCATTGTACCTCGATATCATCCCCTACTTCCTGCACGAAATCATTGATCTGGTCTATCTCTTCCATCACGATAGCGTGCTCTGTCGAGCAATAGAACTGCAGCAGAATACGCTCTGCGCCATGGACGTCATTGGTATTCACAAGCGGAGAATTCAGCGCGTCATTGATAGCATTGGTAATACGTTTTTCTCCGGCTGCGCGACCGATATTCATGATCGCCACACCACCTTTACGCAAGGTATTGCGCACGTCGGCAAAATCGGTATTGATATATCCCGGTACGGTGATGATCTCCGCAATCGCACGGGCGGCATTGGCTACCACGTCATCCGATTTGGAGAAAGCGTTAAGCAGGTTCAACTCCGGATAGATCTGTTTCAGTTTCTCGTTATTGATGATAAGCAACGCATCCACATGTTTGGCCAGACGAGCCACACCGGTCATCGCTTTCTCTATTTTCTTCTTTCCTTCGAAAGCAAAAGGAATCGTGACAATACCTACGGTCAGAATCCCCATTTCCTGGGCTACCTCGGCGATCACAGACGAAGCGCCGGTACCTGTACCGCCACCCATTCCGGCAGTGATAAACAGCATCTGAGTACCATCATTGAGCGCTTCGCGGATATGCTCACGGCTTTCTTCGGCATACTGACGGGCGGTCTCGGGATCTCCTCCGGCACCCAAACCCGGACCTAACTGCAGTTTGTTAGGCACGGAACTCTTGATCAATACCTGGCGATCCGTATTACATACGAGGAACGATACGTCCTGCAAACCTTGACGATGCATGTAGTTCACTGCATTGCATCCGCCACCGCCTACACCTATCACCTTGATTATACTGTCTTCTGTCAAGCCTTCCAAAGGCAGCGTAAATGAATCTTCCATATCTTTGTTTCCTTTCATTTTCAATTTTGATCAATAAACATATCGAGTGTACTTTCTTTCATTCGGTCGAAGAACCCGGGTTTCTGCACCAGTTGGTTCTTATGGTTATCCCGGAAATCCTGACCGAGGAGGATCGTTCCTACGAGCGACGTGTACTGCGGCGAGAGATATTTCTCGTCTGTATTCGAATGCAACAGCAAGTTATGCGCGCCGTACTGCACCCGGACGGATGTCTTACTTTGGATATACGCCGCCAGGCCTTGCAGCATGCTGCCTCCGCCGGTCAGATAGAGGGTCGAAATACGGCTCTCCACTTTCTGCAACTCTTCCAGAACAGGAGTGAGAATCTCTTGCAGTTTCAGTTCTATCGCTTCAGCCAACTCGGCCGTACTGATGACGAAATCGCCTCCTATCTCCGCCGAAGCGGGAATACGCAAGCGCACGTTTTTCTCCAGGCAATCCGGAGAAGCGCAGCCGAATTTCTTCTTCAGTACCTCCGCGGTCGCGAAATCCAGACCTTGCTGCTCCAGCATGCGGGTGATATGATATCCGCCTTTCGGGATCACCTTGTTGATCAGGTATTGCCCTCCTTTATACGCCGTAAAAGTGGTCGTCTGGGCGCCGAGATCCAATACCGCGCACCCGTTCATCAGTACATGATTTCCGTCGCATGTAGCGAACGTGGACAACAGGGCTTCGGGCCGCACGAACGAATGCTCTATCACGCGTCCTGCCTGCGAGAACGATTTGATCATCTGG
>JAGCFY010000009.1 GCA_017649845.1 Paludibacteraceae bacterium | reverse complement strand
GTCTTCTGGTCTGATAAAGGAACTCCTGTCTGCATCAAATCGCCGGATGAAGACAGCATTACTGCGCAGCAGAAAAACTATATCCGGACTCATTACTGCCAAATGGAGAGTAATTGGAAACAATACCTCGATCTCAATACGTTCCTCCGCCATTTCTTAGTAGGTGAGGTATCAGGAAACACAGATACTTACTGGAGCGTTTATATGTACAAACAGCGGTCGAATGACACGATTTACGTAGGCCCGGTATGGGATTTTGACCTGGCGTTTGATAATGACAACCGCACCTATCACGTCAATGACAAAGCGGATTATATCTATCGCTCCGGAGGTAGTACCACCGGGTATATGCGCTCGCTGGTAGATAAGATTGTAGTAAATGACGCTGCTGCCAAACAGCAGTTGAAGGACCTCTGGGCGCAAATCCGCAAAGCCGGTTTTACCGAAGAATCCATGCTTGCTTATATCGACGAACAGGCGCAGATACTGGATGAATCGCAGAAACTGAACTTTATCCGCTGGCCTATCCTAAGCCAGTATGTTCATCAAAATCCGCGTGCACGCGGGTCGTACAAAGCCGAGGTGGATAATGTACGGAGTTATATGAAAAACCGCATTACATGGATGGATCGGAAATTAGGATTTGACCCCAAGACGCTCGATATAGACGAAGTACCAGGTGATCAGGTACAAAATGACAAGATCCTTCGTGACGGACAGGTCTTTATTCGTCGCAACGGCGTTTTATATACCCTTACGGGACAAACTATCGGTAAATAACATGATGAAACGCATTTCACTGAGTTGCTTTTTGTTGGCGCTGTGTGTGTCTATGAGCGCCATGTCCACTTTGGATTCATTGCTGAATGTTTATGATGCAGAGGTAGCGTTATCCGAAACCTATCGCGCAGCGCACCGGCAGAGGATTGATTCGATGAAGCGCATCCGTCCTATGACGAAAGCCTTGCAGATACGTATCGCGCGCGAGTATCAGTATTTCCAAAGTGATAGTGCTCGAGAGTGGTACCTGCGTTTGATAGATGCGGAAGAGCCCTATCGCACACAAGCGTATACGGGTCTGGTGCAACTCACTTCATCTATCGGTAAATACGGAGAAGGTTTTGCTCTGATTCCTTTTGTCACGGAAACACCTGATTCCCTGCGGGTGGATTGGATAGAAGCCCTTTGGCGATTGTATTCCGAAGCGCTGGCTTCATGCCGGATTCCTTCTTTCCAGAAGCAACTGAAGGAGAACGTAGATCTCTTATACGACTCCTTACTGCATGAAATGAATCGTCAAGCGCCGTATAATACCTCCATTCGTCTGCGTCGTAAGATCCTAGCCGCCCAGGATGCGGAGGATATTCCTTTGGCGCTGGAGGTCAACGACTCTATCCTCTCGCGCGTGCAAATATGGTCGCATCCATACGCTATCGAGGCATACAACCGTTCTACGCTCTATGAGCAGTTAGGTCAGGACCGCAAACGGATCGAATGGCTCACCCGCTCTGCTATAGCGGATGTGCGGTGCGGTATTACGGATAACGGTTCGTCCTGGCTCGTGGCGAAAGAGTGCTACGAATCCGGCGATCTGGAGAGAGCCTATCATTTCAGCGACTACTCGCTGACGAATGCTTCATTCTTTAATGCCCCTACCCGTTTTATTCAGACTTATGCCTTAGGTCATAATATCGCCAATAGCTACGAGAAGCGTCTGTACCGCTCGCAAGTAATGCTGACTATCGGTCTATCGGCGTTGGCTATTGCTCTTGGCGTGCTGGCGATAGGTATTATCTTCTCGCTGCGGCAAAACTACCGTTTACATGCTATGAATCGCGAGATGCAGGAGATGAACAAACAGCTGCGGGCAATCAACCATCAGCTCAAAGAGGCCAATAAAGTGAAGGAGCAATATATATGCCGCTATCTGGAGGTGTACAGCGACTACATCCGTCGTCTGACTACGATGGCGCGCAAGGCGGGAGAGAAAGACCCGGCGGCGTTCATGGATAGAGAAATGGACAATTTCTACCGCTCATTCGATGATACGTTCCTATCACTTTACGGTACATTCGTAGCGGATTTTAATGCGCTGCTCAAACCCGAAGCAAGGCTGACGCCTAAACCCGGAGAACGGATGACGATAGAGATGCGAATCTTTGCGCTCATCCTCTTGGGTATTACCAGCAGCGCTAAGATAGCCGAGTTGCTGTGTTATAGTCCGAACACGATCAGTAACTACCGCGTGAAGATGAAAAATGCCGCCCTTGGCGACCGTGATAGCTTCGAACAACAAGTACAAGAGATAGGGAAATAAGGCTTAATGACGCTTTTTTTGAAAAAAGTTACCAAAATATTTGGTCAATTCAAAAAAAAGCAGTACCTTTGCACCCGCTTTTGAAAAAGCTCAAGTATTTACGCTGTCTTCCTAGCTCAGTTGGTAGAGCAACTGACTCTTAATCAGTGGGTCGAGGGTTCGAGCCCCTCGGAGGACACAAAAGGACATCCTGTCGGGTGTCCTTTTCATTTTATTGCAGGCTCTCTGCAAAGGCTTCCGCTTCGGATATTTGGTCTATTTTGCCTACATCCATCATCCTATAATCGGAGGGGACATACGCTTGGAGAGGTATCTCCTGCATGATATCCAGATAGAATGGGATCAATGAGAACTTATCCTCTTCTCGCTGCGCCAGGCGGGCTAACACATCCGGAGACAGTATCTGCATGCCGCTGAAGGCCAGATGCATACCGTCTTTTCCTTTCTTTTCTCCCGTGGCGATATTCGTCCATCCACATAAAAAATCTTTTTCACCAAAAATCAAGTACCGCTGCGTCTGTCTCTCGGAGACCACTAATTGGGAGATACCGGTCTTTTCATATTGCGCGATAAGCGCTTTGATATCGATATTAGAGAGAACATCTACGTTGCATGCCAGAACCGGCTCATCGTGCATTGTAAATGGTGCATTGTACATTTTCTTCAGTCCTCCGCCGGTGTCGAGGAGCATATCCCGTTCGTCGGAAATTCGGATGTTGCATCCCCACCCTTTGTGAACACGGATCGTATCAATAATCTGGTCCGGAAAATGGTGTACGTTCACGGTGATATCCGTGATGCCGGCATCGCGCAGTTTCTCTACCTGCCATTGCAGCAGGGGTTTGCCCGCGAGCGGCACCAGAGCCTTCGGCATCGTATCGGTGAGGGGTTTGAGACGTGTGCCTAATCCCGCAGCAAAAATCACGGCATGTATCATTGGATAATTGACAATTTACAATTCGCACTCTATCCCACGCTCTCTGTGAATGAGATGAACGCGTACATCATACCTCTCTTTCAGATGTTTCGCCAGATGTTCGGCGCAATAGACGGAGCGATGCTGCCCTCCGGTG
>JAGCFY010000086.1 GCA_017649845.1 Paludibacteraceae bacterium | reverse complement strand
TTGCGGCGCATGGCCCGGTACGGCGGTTAGCAAAGATGCGGAAGGCTGGTGGACTTATACTTTCGATCCGTCCATCACCTCCATCAACATCATTTGGCATAACGGCGCCGGCTATCAGACATACGATATTACTTCCGTCACCGCCTCTACTTGCTACCAGATAGGCGAGTTTACCGGCCTGTACAATGCGAATATCATCGATTGCAACACACCGATAGGGCAGACGAAGAACTACCTGCCGTACAACCTGCAGGTGGCTGTCAGCGGTACTACAGTAACCTTTAGTTGGGCAGTACAAGACCTGCCGACATATTTCGGTATAGGTATTTATTATGGTAGTCAAGAAGTGTTCTTAGGCACAACGATGAACAACAATACTTCGCTGACCCTCTCTTCATTCTTTGAGCAATTCGGTACCTATACATGGAAACTTTGCGGAGCAAATGAGAACCGCCAGCAGATTACCGAATGGGTCGATGGACCATCCTTCGAGATTCACGACCCGCACGAAGGCATCGACACTCCCGACTCGTCGGACAAGTCCGACTCGTCCATTCGTAAGATCCTCCGTGACGGCCAGATCTTCATCCTCCGTGGAGACAAGATCTACACCCTCACCGGCCAAGAGGTAAAATAACTACACGCGGCTTTGCCGCAATAAACGTTTCGCAGCAACATAGACTGCGCAGCAATACAAAAGAAACCGCTCTCTCGGGCGGTTTTCTTTTACCTCTTTACGTCCCGTCTGACTTCTTCCCTTTAGCTTGTATCTTTAAGGAAATCTGGGGCCCCCGACGAATTTTAATTCGTGGGGTTAAGCGCAGGGCGAGACATAGGCGCTATACAAGTGATTTACAATCACGCAGTCGCGCGGAGTCTCAGCACAAGCAGCCTGGTCCTTTTTTGACCCTCATAAAAATTTGCACTGATAATTGTGAGATTTCTCAGAATTCTCACTTTTCTCATGTCATTATTTTTTGCACTGACCTTTTTGACTTTTTTGACCGCTTCCTCTTCAAACGGTCAATCCGGTCAATCCGGTCATGTCATTTTTTTTACTCCCTGTATCTATTATACATCGTTTTTATATAGCTTGTTCCTTTTTTATCGTCAAAAGGAACAAGTCGCGTAAGAGTCCCGACGAACGTGAACGTTATATATTCCTTATATATTCCTTAATAATTCGTTATCCATTATCGGTATCATCCCGATCCCGCCTCGATATTATCACGCACCTAAAATGTGGAAAAATTGACGGATTTAGTAAAAAAGGAGTGCCTCGGCACTCTTTTTGCATTAATCGTTTGCGTATGTCAAAAAAAAGCAGTACCTTTGTCGCCGGTTTTTGTGCGCGCACATATTTATACGCACGTACACATATATAAAGCACATTATGGCTAAGAAAATAGCTATCATAGGATATGGCAAAATGGGGCATATGATCGAAGCCATCGCCCTGGAGCGAGGTCACGAGATTGTGTGCCGGATAGACAAGACCCCCTCCGGCTCCCTCCTAGAGGGGGAGAGAATGGTTTATTCCCCGGAAGAAGGTTTTGACAGTGAAGCATTCCGGAGCGCAGATGTGGCGATCGAGTTCACCACCCCGGCGACAGCTGAGGAGAATATTCGCAAAGCCTGGGCGCAAGGTGTACCGGTAGTTTCCGGCTCCACAGGGTGGAAACCGGAGCAATTCACAATTCACAATGCACAATGCACAATTAAGCAGGACGGCAGCAAAATTATCATTCGCAATGAAGAGGGCAAAGTGATGCTCGTATGGAGCAGTAACTACTCCGTAGGCGTCAACATCTTCTTCGATATTAATAAACGGCTGGCAGAAGAGATGGCTTCCCAGCCGCAATACACCCCCTCCATCACCGAGACACACCATATTCATAAGTTGGATAAGCCCTCCGGCACCGCCAAGACACTGGCCGAACAGATAGGTCGCGAACTTCCTATTACCTCCATCCGCGAAGGGGAAGTGCCGGGGACGCACGAAGTGAAATGGGATAGCGAGGAGGACACGATCATTATTACCCACATCGCCAAAGGCCGCAGAGGTTTTGCGCTCGGAGCCGTATTGGCTGCGGAAGCAATTCACAATTCACAATGCACAATGCACAATTAAAAATTACGGATTACGGATGAAAAGTTTCAAAGATAGAATCAACGAAGTGACGCGCGGGGGATGGATCCGCGCAGGCGTGTGGAGCGCGCTGTATATCGCGTTCGTCATTTGGGTAGCATGGGGCGACTGGGCCAGCCTGGGTTGGTTGGTGCTCCTGCCGCTCATCATCGACGCTTTCACCACCAAGTATATCAACTATTCCTGGTGGCGGAAATATAAGGACACCAAGCCTGCCCTCTATACCCTCTGCTCCTGGATCGACGCCATCGTCTTTGCGCTCGTGGCGGTCTATTTCATCAACCTCTATATCTTCCAGAACTACCAGATTCCTTCCTCTTCGCTGGAGAAATCTCTGCGCGTAGGCGATTTTCTGTATGTCAGCAAGATGGCGTACGGTGCGCGTGTGCCGCAGACGCCCCTCTCCATGCCGCTCGTGCAACACACCATGCCGGAATGGCTCGGAGGAGGAAAGAGTTATATCGATAACCCGCACTGGGAGTACAAACGGCTCGCAGGATGGACCAGTCCGCAGAAAGGCGATATTGTCGTCTTCAATTTTCCTGCCGGAGACACGGTCTGCACCCTAATGCAAAACCCGGATTATTACACCCTCCGCCATTACTACGGCGAAGGAGTGATCAAGAGCCGCAAGGATGTGTTCGGCGAGATCGTCACGCGACCCGTCGACCGCAGAGAGAACTACGTCAAGCGATGCGTCGGCACGCCCGGCGATTCGTTAAAAATCGTGGATAATGTGATTTGGACTCTCTCCCCTTTAGGGGAGCAGGAGGGGTCTGTGGGATCTTGGACGCGTGAGCCTGAACGCGAAGGACTGCAACTCAATTATTTCGTGCAGACCGACGGACATGTGTTCGGCGCGAAATACCTGGAGAAAATAGGTATCAGCGTGGCGGACCGCATCCAGATAGATGCTACTACCTGGCATTTCCCG
>JAGCFY010000085.1 GCA_017649845.1 Paludibacteraceae bacterium | reverse complement strand
TGGTTTTTGCCTTCTTATCTACCGCAATCAGCACGCGGACATATCCCGGATGATCGGGATCATTGCGTTGCACGACATGTACCTCGGTATTATGGAAACCTTTCTCGGCGAAATATTTCTTGATTACCGTCTTGGCATGATCTTCGAGGTTAGGTGTCATCTGGCTGCCTTGCCGTATACCTGCTTTTACCTCCACATCTTCTTTCTCGCTCTTTTTCAAGCCTTCGTATCTCACTTCGCTGATACGCGGACGTTGCTCCAACTCGATAACAAGCCAGATCTTATTGCCCTCAATCTTACTGGCCTTGATCTTCACATTCGAGAACAGACCCTGTTTCCAGAAACGCTTGATGGCTTTGGTGATTTGGTCGCCCGGTACTTCTATCTTATCACCTACGGCCAAACCGGAGAAGCCGATGAGCACGAAATCTTCGTAACTATCCGCTCCTTCCACCTCTATTCCGGCAATTTCGTAGGTCTTACGCGTCATGCCATATTCAATCTCCTGCGCAAACAGGCCGAGACTGAACAGCAGGAATAATATAATGTTAATGAATCTGTTCACTCGTCTTCCCAAATCTTCTTTCACGTTTCTGATAATCCACAATGGCCTTGTAAAACTCCTCTTCCGTAAACTCCGGCCACAGGCAATCAGTAAAATACAGCTCGCTGTAAGCCAACTGCCACAACAGGAAATTGCTGATACGATATTCGCCGCTGGTACGGATCAACAGATCGGGATCCGGTATATCTGCGGTCGTCATGAGCGAACTGACTAACTGCTCATTCACTTCCTCTGCCCGCAAAGCACCTTTCTGCGCCTGATCCACCGCTTTGCGCACTGCTTCAATGATCTCCCAGCGAGCAGAATAACTGAGCGCCAGCACCATGGTCAGACCCGTGTTATGACTCGTTTGCTCGATACATCCCAAGAATTTCTGCTTCGTGCCTTCCGGCAAACGATCAATATCGCCTATCGTTGTTAACCGCACGTTGTTATTCATCAGCGTCGGCGTCTCTTTGGCGATCGTATCTACCAGCAATGTCATCAGCGCATCCACTTCTTCTTTCGGTCTGTTCCAGTTCTCCGTAGAGAAAGTATAGAGCGTCAGATACTCCACGCCTAACTGAGTAGCGGCTACTGTGATATTATGCACTGTCTCCACTCCTTGTTTATGCCCGAACATCCGCGCCAAACCTTGTTTCTTTGCCCAGCGGCCGTTACCATCCATGATGATAGCGATATGCCGCGGCAAGCGCTCTTTGTCTATTTGAGTTTTATAATCCATGTTCTACCAATTGCAAATCCGGCATGGCGCTTTCGCTCTACCGAACTCAAAAACTATGCCAGCGGTTATCATACCCGTCAAGTCGCAGTTCATCCAGTTCCAACCGTTCATCTGGTATTTGTTATCCAGCGTCTCGCGGCTCTCCAGGTTATCCGCCATATATATATTGTGCTGCCAGGCGATATTCAAGCCCACGCAGTCATAAAATTTCCATTTGAATCCCACACCAAACGGGATATATGCCATGGCGTGGTTAAAAGTCGGTTTATTCTCCGCATTCGCGCCGTAAACACCTGCTCCTACGCCGATAAAGATATACGGTGTATAGGGTTTGATACGTTTGTCGTATTTGTTCGCTTCGCCGAAACGGAAGAAATTAAACTCCGCCATCACATCCGCATTAATCAATTGGTTTTGCCATTTGGTATCCAGTTTCTGGCCATCCAACGTAAAATCATTTCCTGTGATCCGCTGGCCGGACACTTTTGCCTGGATAGCCCAGCGCTTGGTAAACTTATACCGGAAATGCACGCCGTACGCTTCACGCGGATTCATGAAGATATGCGGTGCCGCATCGCCTACATAATAGCCGCAACCGCCCTGTATGCCTATCTCGCACAAGTACGGCTGACCCTGCGCCATGATACTCAAAGCGCTGCAGAGAAATGCTAATATGACGATATATCGTTTCAATTTCAAACTTATTCTATTTTACCAACAACCGGAATGCATCCGTCACTTTTTTCACCGGCACCACCTCTATCGTAAACCGTTTGTTGTCTATCTTCTGATCCGCAGGGATAAGAATACGTTTGAACCCTAATTTCTGCGCCTCGGTAATACGTTGTTCGATACGCGTGACAGGTCTGATTTCGCCTGCCAGACCCACTTCTCCGCAAAGACAAGTGCCGGCATCCAACGCAATATCCATATTACTGCTCAGCACCGCTGCCAAGACGGCCAGGTCTATCGCCGGATCCTGCACACGCAGTCCGCCTGCTATATTGAGGAACACATCTTTTTGCAGCAGTTTGAATCCTACTCTTTTCTCCAGCACCGCCAGCAGCATATTCAGTCTCCGCCCGTCAAAACCGGTGGACGAACGTTGCGGCGTGCCGTATGCAGCAGAGGAAACGAGTGCCTGCACTTCAATCAGGAACGGACGTACTCCTTCTACCGCCGCAGCGATAGCAATACCGGAAAGGCCTTCGCGCGCCGTGGATAGCAGCAATTCCGAAGGATTGCTCACTTCACGCAAACCATCCGCACGCATCTCGTAGATACCGAGTTCGGATGTAGAACCGAAGCGGTTCTTCTGCGCACGTA
>JAGCFY010000084.1 GCA_017649845.1 Paludibacteraceae bacterium | reverse complement strand
CCTTTATCCAGCGACGACTCGATGACCGAACCTTTCGCACGACGTTTCGGGTTCGCCTTCAGATCCAGCATCTCTGCCTCCAGCAGCACTTTCTCTAATAGTTCGAACACACCCGTACCCTTCTTCGCCGAAATCTCCTGGCATTGGTATTTACCACCCCAGTCCTCAACGAGGATATTCATATTCGATAACTGCTCTCGGATCTTATCCGGATTAGCACCCGGTTTATCTACTTTGTTGATCGCAAATACCATAGGAACACCTGCAGCCTGAGCGTGGTTGATAGCCTCTATCGTCTGCGGCATGACGGCATCGTCTGCGGCGATGATGATAATCGCAATATCCGTCACTTTCGCTCCACGTGCACGCATGGCCGTAAACGCCGCGTGACCCGGAGTATCCAGGAACGTGATATGCTGGCCGTTTTTCAACTTCACGTTGTACGCACCGATATGCTGGGTAATACCACCGGCCTCACCCGCAATCACATTCGCATTACGGATATGGTCCAGTAACGAAGTCTTACCATGATCGACGTGACCCATGACGGTAATGATTGGGCAGCGAGGCTCCATATCTTCGTCATTAACCACTTCGTCCGCATTGATCTCTTCAACCACATGAGCTGCCACATATTCGGTCTGGAAGCCGAACTCTTCTGCCACGAGGTTAATTGTCTCGGCGTCCAAACGCTGGTTGATGGATACGAACAGACCGAGACTCATACAAGTACCGATGATCTTGTTAACCGGCACGTTCATCATCACAGCCAGGTCATTGGCGGTCACGAACTCTGTCAGTTTCAGGATCTTGGATTGCTCCTGAGCCTCCATCATCTCGAGTTCATGTTTCTCGCGTTCTTGCTCGCGGCGCTCGCGTTTATGTTTGGCGGTGGTACTCTTGCTCTTGGGCTGCGAGAGACGGGTCAGTGTCTCCTTTAATGCGCGTTCTACCTCTTCTTGAGTAGCCTCACGCGGTTTACCCTGCTTGCCTTTCGGCTTAGCGCTCTGGTTGCGTTTGTCGGTCGGATCCACTTTGGCTCCCTTGATACGCTCGCGTTTGCGGCGCTCCGCAGCAGCCTGTTGAGCCGCCTGTTGCTGAGCCTGCTGAGCCGCCTGACGTTCCTCACGCTCTTTGCGCTTCTGCTCCTTGGACTTCTTCGCTGGACGAGTGGAAGTATCGATCGAATCCAAATCAATCTTACCTACCACTTTCGGTCCGTCTGTCACTTCCGGTTTGCCTAAAGTGAATATCTCCGGCTTAGCAGCTTGAGCGGCTTCAGCCTCTGCGGCTGCCTGAGCCTCCGCTTCGGCCTGGGCAGCATCAGCCGCAGCTTTCTCTGCGGCAGCTTTTTCTGCAGCTGCTTTCTCTGCCTCTGCTTTAGCCTGTGCTTCGGCGGCTTTGCGCGCTGCTTCGGCTTTTGCCGCCTCTTCGGCTGCTGCTTTTTCCGCAGCAGCCTGAGCGGCTTTTTCCGCCTTGGCCGCCTCATCACGAGCGGCGCGCTCTGCTGCCTGACGATCCGCCTCTATCTTCACTGCCATATCTTTGTTAAACTCCTTGGCCAGAAGCAGATACAGGTCGTCGTCGATACGCACGTTAGGGTCCGAGGCTACAGGATGACCGTTTTTCTCGCACCATGCGGTAAGAGTAGCCATGCCTATATTCAATTCTTTACATGCTTTTATTAGTTTTATCGCCATATAGTATTGCTTTTCGGGTTAATAATATGGTTTCTGATCCCTCCTCTCAAGGGATTGTGGGTTAAGCCCTAATTAGTCGTTTGCGAACTCTGCCTCGAGAATACGGAATACATCATCGATGGTCTCCTCCTCAAGGTCCGTACGGCTCAGCAAGTCTTCCTTGCTGGTGCCCAGCACTTCTTTCGCAGTGTCGAATCCGGCTGCTTTGAACGCATCAATAACCCATTGATCGATCTCGTCATTGAATTCGTCCAGATAGATATCATCCAGATCCTCCTCGTCGATCTCGCGGTAAACCTCTACCTCGTAGCCAGTCAGCATGCCTGCCAGTTTCACATTATAGCCACCCTTACCGATAGCCAGGCTAACCTCTTCCGGTTTTAGATAAACCTTTGCTGTTTTAGCCTCTTCATCGATCTCCATCGAGCTGATTTTCGCCGGAGCGAGTGCACGCTGGATATAGAGGTTGATATTCGAGGTATAATTGATCACATCGATATTCTCGTTGCGCAACTCGCGAACGATACCGTGGATACGGGCACCTTTCACACCTACGCAAGCGCCTACCGGGTCGATACGGTCGTCAAAAGTCTCAACGGCCACTTTGGCACGCTCTCCCGGAATACGGGCGATATTCTTGATAGCTATCAGACCTTCCTTTACCTCTGGGATCTCTTGCTCAAACAAGCGCTGTAAGAACAGCGGAGCGGTACGGCTCAGCACGATCTTCGGCTGCTGGTTTTTATTCTCCACAGAGATCACTACGGCGCGAACGATATCGCCCTTGCGATAGAAATCCGTCGGTATCTGGTTCTGTTTCGGCAGATAGAGTTCATTGCCCTCCTCATCCAGCAGAAGCATCTCTTTCTTCCATACCTGATAGAGTTCGCCGGAAACGATCTGACCGCGCATGTCTTTGTATTTCTCGTAGAGCGCTTCTTTCTGCAGTTCCAGGATCTTGGATGCAAGGGTCTGACGGAGATTAAGAATCATACGACGTCCAAAGGATGCCAACTCAACCTTATCGGTTACTTCCTCGCCGATCTCCGCCTCATCATCCAGCAGCAATGCGTCACTCAGCGCTATCTGGGTATCCGGATTAGCCACATCGCCGTCCTCCATCACCAGACGGTTGCGGTAGATCTCGAGATCGCCCTTATCCGGGTTCACGATGATGGTATAGTCGGCCGAAGGACCATACATCTTAAGAATAACGCTCTTGAAGGACTCCTCCAAGACGGTGATCAACGTCTGTTTGTCAATACTCTTGTTCTCTTTGAAATCTTTGAAAATGTCAACTAAGTTGACTGTTTCTTGTTTTGTTGCCATTTGTTATATTAAAATTTTAAATCATATTTCACATACTTCGGCTCGTCATAGCGCCAGGTATAGGTCACGATCCGCAGTTCTTTGCGTTTCTTGCCTTCTACCGCTACCTTTTCCTCTACCTCCACGCTAAACGTCTCCTCGTCCACGCTCACCAACTGACCGCGGTATTTCTTACCGTCCACCAGCGCTTCTACGTCGTGCCCGAGGTTTTTCTCAAACTGCATCTTCGTCTTGAACGGATCCGTCAGACTCACACTGCCCACCTCCAGCGAATAATCAGGCTCCACAGCATCCAGCTTCTCCACAAGATAGCGGTTAAGCTCCGCGCAGAAATCCACATCCACTCCTGTGAGACGGTCCACCTCCACCAGAATATCATTCTCCGCGGAAACAGCCAGCGTCACCAACTCATACTCTGTACCTTTCAGGTACTCTTCAATCCAGTTTTGCAGTTGTTGTTTATCCATAGTTTTTAATAAAGTGAGGAGACCTTTTCGGGTCCCCTCATTCAATTCACGCTACAAAAGTACTACAATTTTTTGAAATATGCAAATAATTCAGTACTTTTTTTTATTTTCTGCCGCTTAATAGAGGTTTTATAGTACTTTTGAGCAGGTTTTACAGGAGTTTTGCAGGTTCGTCACGGGTTACATATTCAGCACCTTATGTCCCACATCGTTGACCTTAACTACATAACCGTTCTGGTAGAAGAGCGGTGTACTCCACTCCAGATCCGCAGCTACTGCCGAATGTACCAGTTTGCCGGACGGCGAATAGATGGTAATCTTGTCGCCCGGAACGAGTCCGCGGACAAAGAGCGTACCCTCATGGGAATAAACGACATACTGGCGTTTACCCTTCTCGTCGGTCTTCGGGAAGCCGCCGATACGGAGAGCGAAGCGGGTATTGTTCTCGCCCGGTTCGAGCGATACCTCGCAATCCTCGTCAAGGAGGTTCGTGTAGCGGTTCCGCTTATAATCGATCAACCATACATAGGAGTAGTCTGCGAATGCCTCTTTCTCCGGCAGATTGAAGATGAACGAATTCGTTTCGCCGGCACTCTCCGGGATCTTCACGCCTAACGGGATATCTACTTCTGTCGGCGCAGCGCCAAGGAGCGATATACGCGACTGACGTTTGTTATCCAGCATATAGATCTGGGCGATATCTTCGTTGGCCTGCCATTTCAGACCGTCACGACCGTACGAATAGCTGATCTTCTTCGATGTAGTAGAATCCGGCTGCGCCGTCAAGATATCCGCAGAATAGAAGCTATTCTTCGATGGGTTGTCGTTTCCGGCTACTCGTTTCGCTACCGGGCTGGGCGAAGGACGCGCAGCGATGAAGCGCAAGAGCGGACGGGAAGCCTTCTCATTGCGGAAATAGAGCGGCAGATGGAAGAGCACTGCTTCACGATCCTGCGTCGTTGCCGTCTGGGTAAGGAAGGCAGTACCTATCGAGAGGGTGTTTCCTTTATCCCATGAACGCGTCGTGTAAACATTGTCGCCTACCGTCTGATAGAAATCACCTACTCCGTCCATCTGGTATAATACATGCGGGATATGCATCTGGCGGAGATAATTATCCGCCCAGATAACGGTATCCGTACGATAGCCCGAGACGAGCCACGGCAGACCCTTCATATTCCATCCCATATCTTCCTGACGCGTGAAGTTGAGCGATTCACCCGTTCCGGCTATACGGTAATCATGCTGGTCGAGATAAACGATCTTGTCGTCGCCGTCCTCCGAATAGACATACTCGCCTGCGGAAGCGCCAAAGCCGGTGAAGCGAATTACCGTATCCTCTACCGCAGCGCCGAAGTCCATAAGATAACCGTCTGTTGCCGTGCGGGCAGTAGTGGTCACAGGCTGCCAGAGAGCGGAGTTATTGGGTTTGAAGACATAGTCCTTCGCCGAGCGGGCGATACCGTTATAGGTATACGAACCGAATGACGGCGGCGTGAGGTATGCTATCGAGTCGTCCGCGCTGTAATAACGCGTGGTCAAGGCATCCGATACGCTATACGCAAACGGGAAGGCGGTCATAGAATATTGCTGGTTGAGGAAGCGTTTCTCCGCTGCCACATAATTCATCTGCACATTATGGCCGTTACCGTAGAACGAAGCACCCGGTTTGAGCAACATATAACCCGGACGAAGGATAATATCATTTCCGTCGAAGTCGGTAAAGTCGCCAAGCGTCTCATACTGCATAGTCAGCGCACTGCTGTCCATCAGGTAAACCACCGATCCGGCATGCGGGTATTGGTTACCTCCGTAGTGCTGGAGGAAGGACGCACGCTTCTGCTGATCGGTTGCCCGGATGGTAATATCCGTCTCATCCAGCATAGCATTGGTGAGCGCAGTGATCTCCATAGCCTGTTTCGGTGCTACGCGCCATGTCTCATAGGCTCCCATATCCACCGTACCGTGTACGCGACGCGGGTTACCGAGAAGGTCACGGTCATAACCGAAATGAATCGTACTATCTGCCTTGTACGGAGCAAAGGCTGCTGGCAAGGCATCCATTTCCGTTCCGGCATTGATCATCGAACTATGCTCATGGAGCTGGTATGCCAGCGCACCGTTAGCAGTCAGGTATGCCGGTAATGTATATACATTTTGATCGGTGAGGTACGGCGCGAAGCAATGAAGTTCCGAGGTATGGCCTGCGATATTATTGACCGATGCATCCGCCGTGGTCAACGTAATATCCAATGCTATATCATCGGCATCCGCCGTGATCACGGTG
>JAGCFY010000083.1 GCA_017649845.1 Paludibacteraceae bacterium | reverse complement strand
GAAGACCGTCTTGGCAGTCGGGCGGCTGCATGAGCAGAAAGGATTTGATATGCTGCTGCAGGCATGGAAGTCAGTAGAGAAGAAGAGCGCCGAATGGTCGCTCCGAATCGTAGGCGAAGGACCCCAGCGGTCTGAACTGGAATCGCAAATAAAGAGCCTGAAACTGCAGCATGTGTGCCTTGCCGGCAGGTCGCACGAGGTTGCGAAAGAGTATGCAGCGGCTTCGCTTTTTGTACTCTCTTCGCGGTATGAGGGATTGCCTCTGGCGCTTATCGAAGCGATGTGGAGCGGTGTGCCCTGCGTGGCGTTTGATAGTCCGCAAGGACCGGCGGAACTGTTAGCGGACGAACGGGGATGGTTAGTACCTGCCAGCGATGTGGAAAAATTGGCGAAACAGACCCTGTACGCTATCGCTCATCCGGACGAGGCGCAAAAGCGTGCACAGAAAGCGCAAGCCTATGCGCGGGCTACCTACAGCGAAGAAGTTATTATGCCGCGGTGGGAGGAAATTATCAATGCACAATGCACAATGCACAATTATAATTGAACGTAGTATTTGATAATATTATTTATACGCTTCAGCGTAATGGCGGTATCTCCGTCGTCTGGAATGAACTGCTGCGTCGTGCGCGGGCGGACAAGGATCTGGTGTGTACCGAACTGGACTATGTGGAAAAAATGACACCGCGACCCTTGGAGCGCTATCGTCTTCCGGCCTATCAGGCTGAGGTACCGGCGATCTTCCATTCCTCCTATTTCCGCGTCCTGCCGCAAGAGGGGGTATGTAATGTGACGACGGTGCATGACCTGACCTATCATTTCTATCGCCGGGGTTTGGCGAAGGCGGTGCATCTATGGGAAGAAGAACGGGCTCTGCGGCATAGCGAAGCGGTGATATGCGTCAGTGAAAACACCAAACGCGATCTGTTGCGTTTTTACCCTTGGGTAAAGGAGGACAATATTCATGTGGTCTATAACGGAGTGAGTGACGATTTCTATCCCTTACCTTCGGCGCAAAAGAAAGGTTTTCTGCTCTTTGTGGGAAATAGCACAGCCGGGTACAAACGCTATGACGTAGCGCAACGGGTGGCGCAGATCACGGGTCTTGAACTGGTCACGGCGGCTAATGTGACACGCGAGGAACTGAATACACTCTATAACGAAGCGCTCTGCTTGCTCTATCCCTCGGACTATGAAGGATTCGGTTTACCGGTTGTGGAGGCACAGAAAGCGGGCTGTCCGGTGATTGCCCAGAGGGCATCATCTATTCCCGAGATCATAGGATCGGAAGGGCTGATGGTAAACCACGACACGCCGGAAAGGATGGCGGCCGAGATGGCGGATATCGTGCGACAACTGCAGTCGCGTCCTACGGACAGACTCATCGCGGCAGGAATAGAGAACGCCAAGCGTTTCTCCTGGGACCGGGCATACCGGCAAGTAAAAACGATATATCAGAACTTGATATAATACGACCATGAAAATATCTATTATAACCATTACGTATAATTCGGCGAAGACTTTGCCGCGGGCATTAGAGAGCGTGCAGAGCCAGACCTACGGGGAGATCGAGCATATTATCGTGGACGGGGCCTCTACGGATGGCACCAAAGCGATGATCGAGGCGTATGCCAAACAGCACAATAATGTGCGCTGGATCTCGGAGCCGGATGAAGGGATCTATAATGCCTTGAACAAAGGCATCCGGATGGCGACGGGGGATGTGATCGGTTTTCTGCATTCCGACGATGTGTTCTTCTCGCCGGATTCGGTGGCTCAGATAGCTGCGGCTTTTGCGGACGAGACGGTAGATGTCGTCTATGGCGATTTGCAGTACTACAACGGAGATAAAGTGACGCGCCGGTGGGTCAGCAATGCGTTCGATCCCTGTGCCCTCAAGTTCGGCTGGATGCCGCCGCATCCTACTGTCTATGTGCGGAAGAAAGTGTATGAAGAGGTAGGTCCGTACGACGAATGGTTTCGGATCTCGGCGGACTATGACATGATTCTCCGGATCTTCACGGCGGGATACAAATCGCAGTATATCCCTACCGTGCTGGTGAAGATGGAAACCGGCGGAGCAAGTAACAGGAACACCAAAGCCCGGCTATCCAAAACCCAGGAGGACTATATTGTGCTCAAGAAAAACCACGTTGGTGCAGGGCTGCTGACCGTGGCCTGCAAACAGCTGCGCAAAGTGCGCCAGTTCCTGAGGAGGGAGTAATCCGTTAATCCGTTAAACCGTTAAACTGTCAAGGTGCTGAACATCTCAATCGTTTTATATCATCCTCGCTGGGAGGAAGAGGTGCTGCCTCTGGTGGAGGAATTGCTGCGGGTGAAGAACCTGCGGAAGCTCTATCTCTTGGATAACACCGAAGAGCGAGAACTGCACCCTAAAAAACAGATCAAGGACCCGAAACTGCGCTATATGCATATGCCGGAGAATTTAGGTTACGGCAGGGCGCATAACGTAGCGCTGCGCGAGAGCGCGTATTACCGGACGGAGTTTCATCTGGTGCTGAATAGCGATATCCGGGTGAAAGCAGAGGATATAGACGCGATGCACGACTGGATGGCGGCGCATCCCGAGGTAGGTCAACTGATGCCACGGGTTGTTAACCCGGACGGTTCGCAGCAATACTTGGCGAAACGTCTTCCTTCGCCGCTCGATGTCTTCGGTCGCCGTTTCCTGCCGGCGTCACTTATGGCGCGGCGTAACAGACGGTACGAACTGCGGGATCTGGATCTGACCAAACCGGTCAACGCGCCGTATCTGAGCGGCTGTTTTATGTTCCTTCGCACGCAAGCGGCGGTGGAGGCGGGGCTCTTTGACGAACGCTATTTCATGTATCCGGAGGATATCGACCTGACCCGTACGATCCACCGCGCTTATCTGACGCTCTATCATCCCGGATGGACGATTGTACATGCGCATGCACGCGAATCCTATAAAAATAAACACATGCTCCGAATCCATATCCGGAACATGTGCCGTTATTTCAATAAGTGGGGCTGGCTCTTCGATTCCGAGCGCAGACGCTTCAATCAAAAAATCTGAGTTGCTCTCTCTCCCCTTTAGGGGAGTTGGAGGGGTCTATATCGCTGCCAGGCGGTATGTCAGGTATCCTGCGTAGAGGATGAGCAGCAATGCTCCTCCCCATCGTTTGAGGATACGTGTTCTATTCGTGCGCAGGGCGAACCATACGACGATACTACCTAAGGCAGCCATGAAAGCGTCTAACTCGATTCCGTCATAGGCGGGCAGCGGACGTACGACGGCGCTGGTACCGAGGACGAAGAACACATTGAAGACATTGCTGCCGAAGACATTGCCGATAGCGATATCGGAGTTATGTTTGGCTGCGGCAATGACGGAGGTAGCCAACTCCGGCAGGGAAGTGCCGAGGGCGACGATGGTAAGACCTATGATGGCTTCACTCACGCCGCACCGCTGCGCGATATCTACTGCGCTATCCACGATCAGTTCGCCACCTATTGCCAGTCCGATGAGACCTGCTATCACCAGGCCGATCGCTTTGAGCACCGACATCTCCTTCTTCTGTTCAGAGTTCGTGTCCTCCACTTTCTCTTTCGCATGCGTGCCCGCGTCGTAGAGGAAGAAGATGAAGATAGCCAGCAGGAAGATACCGCCTATGCGGCTGATGCCGTTGACGCTCTCCCACGGCGCATTGAAAACCACCATAGCCAGCACGATGAACCCTGCCATGATAGAGAGCGGAATATCGAAATTACGGCTGTGTTTCTGCGTAGCGATAGGATAGACGAGGGCGGTTAGACCGAGGATGACGAAGGTATTGATGATGTTCGAACCCAGGATATTGGTGATCGCCAGATCCGTAGTGCCGTGCCCGACAGACACCATGTTCACCACAAACTCCGGCATAGATGTGCCGAACGCAACGACCGTCAGACCTATCACGAGGTCAGAGATCCCGAATCGCCTGGCTACAGCCGAAGCGCCGTCCACGAGCCAGTCGGCTCCTTTCACGAGGGCAACGAAACCGACGATAATAAGAATTATCGCTACCCATATGCCGTAGGATAATAATGTACCGATGAATAGATGTGCCATAAGCTTTATACGTTAAAGAGGAAGTGCATGATGTCTCCGTCCTGCACGAGGTAGTCTTTTCCTTCGATGCCCAGTTTACCGGCGGCGCGGCACTGTGCTTCGCCTCCGAGGGCTACGAAATCTTCGTATTTGATGACCTCGGCACGGATGAATCCGCGTTCGAAATCGGTGTGGATCACTCCGGCGCACTGCGGTGCTTTCATTCCTTCGCGGAAGGTCCAAGCCCGTACTTCGTCGGATCCTGCGGTGAGGAAGGTACGTAGTTTGAGGAGCGCATAAGCGGCTTTGATCAGTCGGTTGACGCCGGACTCCTGCAGCCCGATCTCCTCGAGGAACATCTGTCGCTCCTCGTAACTCTCCAGTTCCGCTATCTCGCTCTCTATCTTGGCTGCCAGGACGAGCACCTGTGCGTCTTCGTCTTTGACCGCTTCGCGTACCTGCTCGACGTAGGCGTTGCCGGTCACGGCGGAGTCCTCATCGACGTTGCAGACATACATCACCGGTTTGTTGGTCAGCAGGAAAAGGTCTTTGGCGGCTGCTTCCTGCTCTTTGTTGTCGAGCTCCACGGTGCGGGCATTCTTGCCCTGCGAGAGTGCCTCGCGGTATTTGACGAGCACTTCTAATTGTAACTTGGCGAACTTATCTCCTCCGGCTTTGGCCGATTTCTCGCATTTCTGAATACGGCTCTCGACGGTCTCGAGGTCCTTGAGTTGCAGTTCGGCGTCGATGATCTCTTTGTCGCGCACGGGATCGACACTGCCGTCCACATGCACCACGTTCTCGTCGTCGAAGCAACGCAGCACATGGATGATCGCGTCCGTCTCGCGGATGTTGGCCAGGAACTTATTACCGAGTCCTTCTCCCTTGCTGGCACCTTTGACCAGTCCGGCTATATCCACTATCTCCACGGTTGTCGGGATCACGCCGCGTTCGGGGTGACATATCTCGCCGAGTTTGATCAGCCGCTCGTCCGGCACCGTGATCACGCCTACGTTCGGCTCGATCGTGCAGAACGGGAAATTGGCGCTCTGCGCCTTGGCATTACTCAGACAATTAAACAGGGTACTCTTGCCCACGTTCGGCAGACCCACTATTCCACATTGTAAACTCATATTATATTAAAATCTTAAATCTTCCATCTAACACTATCATTTCGCTATCAGACGAATGACTTGTGCTTCGTTATCCACCTCTACGGTACCGAATCTGCGGAAACAGCTCTGTCCTAGAAGCAGCGGTGCCGACTGGTTCTTAATGACGGACGCCTTGATGTCACGCAGCACTACGTCGCCTACGCGTACTTCGCGCAGGTTGATGATCGTGCCTTCGTGGATCTCGCCGGTAGCCGTTACGAAATTCTGTTTGCCCATGAAATCGGCATCGGTCAGGTAGCCGTTCTTGAGCATAAAATTGGCTTCCACGCTGGATATAGACACATCGGCAGCGCCGGTGTCAAAGACGAAATAGAGCGGCAGTCCGTTGATGGTACATTGCACGCGGTTGACACCTCCTTGCGGGGTGAATGGCAGTTCGGTCACTTTGTTCAGTATGGTCTCTTGTGCGCCCAACTGCGCTTGCAGTTCGGCTAACCGGTCTTGCCGCTTTGCCTCATATTGGGCTGTCAGGGCTTGGTATTCCGGGTCGTCTTTGAGGAACTGATACCGGCTTAAGATCTGTGTGGCACGCACGGTGTAGTTATCTGCCTCTTGGTCGCGGCGGATCAGTTCGATGGTATGCGCCTTGTCCTTTAATGTCGCGTACGCCTGTGCGAGTGTTCCCCAGTTGCCCTCACGCTGTCCTTTTTTGTCTTCCGCTATCTCCTGTGCGTGGCGTGCGAGCGCCGCCGTGTCGCCTAACAAGGCATCAATCCGGTAGAACTCACTCCGTTTGTCGTCCGGTTTGCGCAGTTTCTGCGCCTCCGCTATCGCTTCCTGTGCTTTCTCTTCCTCTCCCAGTTCGCGGTAAACCTCCGCGCGGAAGGACAGAATCGATATCTGCCAGTCTTCCTCTTCTATCAGCACGCGCGCTGTATCCATCGTCTGCAGGGCTTCATTTTTCAGGCCTGCCTCGCGCAGGTTGCGGGCGATGAGGTAGTATATCTTACCTTCGGTAGGTGACTCCTGCAGTGCTTTGCGGAGATATTCGTTGGCTTTGAGGAATTCGCCTTTGTAGCGGGCTATTTGTGCCAGCCCCCGCCAGATATGCTCCGCCGAATCGGTCTTGAGCGCCAAAGTGTAATATTTCTCTGCCTCTTCGTATGCCTCCACCCGCTCATATACGGAAGCCAACTCCGGGTAAACAGATTGCGGTGCGTCGCTCTGTTCCATCTTGCGATGGAGGTAATAGAGAGCCTCCCAATAGCGCTGCATCGTGAAGGTGCAGTACGCAGCGGTGGCGTTTGTTTCTGCGGCTTTCTGCGCCTTGGCTACTTCTGTCCGGATAGCCGCCATCAGCAGCTCCGGGCATACGCTGTTGAGCGTGTCTCCTTCCTCATACCATGTGCTGCCGCAGAACATAGCCCGTGCGGCTTCGCGGCAGGCTTCTATATAGTCCGCTTTATCCATCGCCAGACGGGATAGCACACGGTGCGCCATGCAGTTGCGTCCCGATGCCAAGGCATTGGCCAGATCGCTGCAGCGCTGTGCCTCCTCTTTGTTGCCGGCTTTGTAATAGACGTACGCCATCTCGCCGTAGATAAAGACGCTGCTCGGACTGAGCGCGATATAGCGCTTGAAATAGGTGATTGCTTCGTCGTATTCGCCTAACTGATAGCATACGTCGGCCAGATCATAGAGAAACGTGGTGCTCTCCGGCTGCATCGACAACGACAGCATATATGCTTCTTTCGAGGCCTGCATGTTATCCACTTTATAGAACACATCTCCGCGGATACCATGTACGAACGAAACCCATACTTTGTCTTTCTTCGGCAGGGTTGCCAAGGCTTTCTCGGCAGCCTGCATCGCTTCGCCGTATCGCGCATACTCGCGTTTGGAGTATATCTCGGCGATCACCGCCCAGCATTTGCCGTCCTTCGGGTCTTTCGCTACACCTTCTTTGCAGTAATGGAGACATAGATCCAGGTCTTTTTTCTGGTACGCCTCTTCCGCCCGCTGGAAATAGTATGAATCGCCCGCTATCGCTATCTGTGCGCAGAGCGTGATGAACAGAGTTAAGAATATCTTTTTCATATTGTTGCTCTTTTTAAGGTTTAGTAATTCAGTTCCGTATCTATCTTGCTTCGCAGCGCTTGTTTCTCCTGCTCGGCTATCTGTTTGTATTCGTTGACCATCTCGTCAAACTCTTTCATTCCCCTCAGGCTGTCGAGATCCATGTCCCATGCGATATGGTAGAAATGTCGGAAACCGTACTCCATTGCTTTTCGCAGGTGCTCCAGCGCCTCTGCCGGGTGGCCTATTTGTGCATAGACGCACGCAGCGTTGTAGTGATCCTCCGCCGAGGTCTCTTTTTGGATCATTTTCTGCGCCAGTTCGTATGCTTTGGCGCTGTCTCCCAGCGTCACATAGGCTTCTGCGGACAGTTCGGCTCCGTGTGCGGCGTACGCTTTCTTTCCTTGCTCAAAAGCCTCCGCCTGTTTCTCCGGTTCGTTCAGCATGCCGTATAGTTTGCCGATACGGAACCAATAACCATAGTCGCGCGGGTCGGATATCATACCCGCCATAAAATCATCGATGGCCTTCTGATATTCGTGCTGGATCTCATATATTCTGCCGCGCAGCTGATAGGCTGCGGCTTTGTCGCTATTGTCGGGATTGAACGAAAGGGCTTTCTCCGTCATCGCGAAAGCTTCTTTGTACCGCCCTGTCTCGGCGTACAGTCCTTCCAGCCGTACATACGTGGCGGCGGAAGTGGAGTCTGTCCGCAGTTGCTTCAGGAGCATTTTCTCTGCCAACTCCACGTCGCCTATGTACGACTCCAACAGCGAAGCGATATAATGTACGATATGCTCGTTGGCTAACTGCGGGAGCATGGAGAAGCCGGCCTCCACCGCCTTGCTGAATTCGTTGTTATGGCGATAGTAGTCGTACAGATATATCTTCCAGAATGCTTTCTCCGGCTCTTGTTCGTGCGCTGCGAGCAAGGAGTCCCGCAGTTCGTTAGGGATGGTGTCGTATAACTGCTCCAGAATATCCTCCGATATGTCCCAGATGTCGATTCGCGTACCGGCCATCAGGTCGGCTAACGCTTCGCGCGGCTGACCGTTCTCTGCTTTCAGCGAAGCGCGGTTCGTCAGCGTGCGACTGCGGTCCTTAGGCTCTAAATCCTTCTTTGCCAACACCTTATCGCAATATCCGATCGCCTCATCATATCGTTTGTTGGCCGCTAAAGACTTAGCCATCAGCAATTGCATATCAATATCTTTGGGCAACTGCTTCAAACCCATCTGCGCATAGCGCAACATGCCCTCTTTGTCGCCTTTCTTCTGACTCAGACGAATCAAAGTGCGATAGGGACTTATCAGTTTCGGCTGCTCTTTGGCGGCTTGCTCCAGGTAAGAAATCGCCTTGGCGGTATCTTTCGCGTCCACATAGATCTCTGCGAGAAGTATATTCATGTTGGCGCGGCCGTCTTTCGCACTCTTGGGCAGGTATTTGAGTGCCGATTCGGCATACTGCATCGCCCATCCCAGTCGGTCCGTCTGGGCGCAAATGAGTGCCGTCCACATATGTGCGAAGCCGTTCGTCGGGTTGGCGTCCAGTTCTTTCGAGAGGAAATTAATAGCCGTCTCGTCGTCGCCGCTTTTCGCTGCTTCGATAGCCCGCAGCATGTAATAAGTCTCCGTCGTGCTATCTGCCGCCATTCGCACCGGTAGCAGCGCCAGAAGCGCGGTAAAAATCAAAATCCTTTTCATATAGTCTTCACTTTTTTAAATCTTTCGGGCACAGCACCACCGGGCTCTCCTGCGTTGCTACATAGCGCAGCCGGATATCGCGGATCTCCAGTCCTTCTACCTCCAGCCGCTTAATCACGACGATGATGTTGTCGATGATATCGTCTTTGGTTAGGTAGCCGTTCTTGAGCATAAACCGTGTCTCTACGCCGGAGATCGTGCTCTGCGTTGCGGTGGTGTCTATCGTCATCCGGATAGCCAGGCCGTTGATCTTGCCTTTCACCTCTTTCTTCTCGCCCAGGCCCATCCGCGTTATGGCTGCGCGTGTGCTGTCTGCGCGCGTGAGGGTATCCTTGTCTGCCACCCGTAGAAGTGCTATCGCGCTTTGCGCGGTGCTGTCGCCGAGATGGAACGCCCGTTCGTAATAGCCTAATGCAGCGGAGCTGTCTCCTTTCGCCGCGGCTATCTCACCCATCCCGCGCCAAACGGCGCTGTTCTGCTTCTCTTCGTCGGCTATCCGCTGCAGGCAGAGCATCACGCCGCCGTGCGAGAGGCTGTCTATGGCATAGACCATCCTGTCTTCCTCCGGCCGCAGACCTGCTTTGATGGCCTGCGCACTGCTCCGGGCCGCACGATAGATCTCTCCTCGTCCGGTCTCTATCCGTGCGCGCTGCATGAATAAACAAGGTGTCTCGCGCATCTTTAGCGCATATTCTGCGCTCTCCGAGGCGCCTGTGGTGTCCCCGGCAGCCAACTGAGCCTCTACCAACTCGCAATGTTTCTCCATTGCGCCCGGTTGTTTTTTTATCTCCCGCTGCAGCCGCTTTACCTCCTGCTCCAGCCGCTCCGCTTCTGTCATCACCCGCTTCGCACCCGTTGCCGAGAGAACGAACCAGCATGCTATCAAACCTGTTATCAGCCGTATATAACGCATCGTCTTACCAATTTTGCGGTGCAAAATTACTGCTTTTTTCTGACATACGCAAGAAAAATCGCCCCGAAGGACGATTTTTCGTTTAGCGCTGCGTTGTTTAGAAGGTTTATCGCAAGCGGGGGCTTGCTGTTTATTTCAGGGCGTCGCGGAGCTCTGTGCCGAGGGCGGTGAAAGTCTTGCCGTCACGCTCGATGAGCAGGATGCCGTTTCTGAGGATCTTGCCGGTTGTGAGCGATGGGTCATCCGTGATGGACTCGATGCCTTGTATCGATTCGATAGTCGCATAATGGGTGAACTCAGACCATCCTCCAGTTTCCTGATATTCCCTTACTGTGCCATCCGGGACATAAACAGACACCTGATCCGGGTCGAGCGAACCGAAGACATCGGCGTAATCCCATGGTATGGAATGGATGCGCGTAGAAGGCGGAGTCTGCGCACGACAGATAATCGTTTGAAGCGTTTGACAATCCTTGAACGCACCGGAGTTGAACACCGTGATGGTTGCCGGCAGGTCAATGGAAGTGATCGTCGATTGGTGGAAGGCGCTGTCGTTAATAAACTTCACAGGGAAACCTGCTCCTCCGTAAAGGATCGTGTCCGGAATGACGATGGCGCCGGTATAGGAACTGGGGTTGGGAGAGACATATTCTTCCTCAAGGGTTGTTTCCGGATGCACCACATAGGCGGAACGCGTGGTAACCTGCGCGTACGTGCTTTCTACCAGCACATAATGGATACCATCGGACTCGTAAAGCACTGTTGATTGGGCGTTGAGCTGTACATTCATCATGCAGCAGAAAAGGGCTGCGATAAAAAGGAAAAATTTACGCATAGTTGTATTTGTTTTTAGTTGTTTGATTCTTTTTGGATCATTTTGGCAACAAAGGTACTACTTTTTTTTAACATACGCAAATTATTTTTTTTGTTTATAGCCTAAAGTGGGAAAAATGTTGCAAAAAAGAGACCCCGAAGGGTCCCTTTCGTCGCGGGCATACCGTGGATTAGCCGTTTTGCTGCGCATCATAGATGTCGCCGCATACCTTCCACAGGTAGGCATTCATGGTCTTTTTGCCGGTAGCCAGATCCTTCTGAGCCAGGAAGTCAAGTTGGTCCTGACTGATGAACTCGAGGTCACGCTTGCGGGCGTAAACCATGGCGCGAACCGCCGCGAAACGCTCGCGAGCGGAGAGTTCTTTGTTGGTGGGCAAGGTGGAACGGTCGTAACGGTCACTGGCGAACGAATAGATTCGCTGACAATTGGGGTTTTGGGTTGGAGCCGTACGGTGGGTCATCACCAGATAACTGCCGTGGTTGTGTCCGTTGACTT
>JAGCFY010000082.1 GCA_017649845.1 Paludibacteraceae bacterium | reverse complement strand
TACCAATAAATGGGAGCGTCCGATGTATTTCTGCGCAACGGTAGGTAATGACTATTACCTTGGTCTCGAGCCTTGGATGGAGCTGACTGGCTTGGCTTATCGCATCACGCCTACTCGCAGCCGCGACGGACAACCGCGCGTAAATAGTGAGTTGATGTATGAGAATATGATGCATCAGTTTAAGTATGGCAACATGAATATTCCGGGTATTTATATCGACGAAAACCTCATGCGTATGTGTCGCACGCATAGAATGATGTTTGCGCAACTGGCTGAGCAGTTACTCCGCGAGAACCAACGCGAGAAAGCACTTGAAGTACTTGATTTCGCGGAAGAACAACTGCCTGGTTATAACATCCCGTATGATTATACTTCGGCGTCTATGGCTTCGATGTATTTCATGCTGCATGAGGATGAGAAAGCACTCGCTATCATGGAGTCTGTGGCTAACACATGCGCCGAGTACCTACGTTTTACGGCTTCTTTGAATCGCCGTCAACGTGATGTAATGCGTTCTACGGCTGACCGTGAAGCGGCTATCCTCTCGTATGTGCTCCAGACTTGCGAACGGAATGGACAACATGAGTTTGTAGATAAATATTATCAAGACTACGCAACGTATGTTAACGATTAATAAGATTCCTGTCTTGCTGCTTACCGGGTATCTCGGGAGCGGCAAGACAACGCTTTTGAACCGCATTCTGACCAATAACAAAGGTATTCGTTTTGCGGTTATTGTCAATGATATAGGCGAGGTAAATATCGACGCCTCACTTATCCAGCAGGGCGGAGTAGTGTCGCAAAATAACGATTCACTTGTCGCTCTGCAAAACGGCTGTATATGCTGCTCCCTGAAAATGGATTTGATTGCACAACTGCATGATCTGGTAGCGCAAAAAGCCTATGATTATATTGTGATCGAGGCATCCGGCATTTGCGAACCTGCACCTATTGCACAAACGCTTTGTTCGTATGCCGAGATGGTGCCTCAGTTTGCGCAAGACGGGTTGCCTGTTTTGGATTGTATCTGCTCTGTAGTGGATGCACTTCGTCTGCACGATGAGTTCGATGGCGGTGAGCAGCTGGCGCATTATATTCCGAAGGAAGAAGACCTGGCTGCGCTGGTTATTGAGCAAATTGAGTTCAGTAATATCATTTTGTTAAATAAGGCTTCGGAAGTCAGCGAAGAGGAGCTTTTGAAAATTAAATCCATTATTCGCGCTATACAACCCACCGCAGAAATCATCGAAACAAACTACTGCGATGTGCCGTTTGAGAAGATTCTGAATACCGGACTTTTTGACTTCGATCGTACCGCTACTTCCGCCAAATGGATTCAGGAAGTGGAAGATGCTTCTCATCATCACGATCACGAGGAAGATGATGATGACGACGATCACGATGAGCACGAACATCATCATCACCACGATCATGATCACGAAGGACATGACCACTTGGCGGAATTTGGCATTGAAACCTACGTCTATTATGCCCGCAGACCTTTTGATCTCGGTATGTTTGATGAGTTCGTCGCAGCACACTGGCCGGCTAATGTGCTCAGATGCAAGGGCATGTGCTATTTCGCTGAAGAATATGACATGTGTTATCTCTTTGAGCAGGCAGGACGCCAGTTCAATCTCCGCAAGGCCGGAGAATGGTTCGCTACGATGCCCAAAGAAGAACTCATGCAACTCATGGCGGACGATGCCCAGCTCCGCAAAGACTGGGATCCGCAATACGGCGACCGCATGC
Source organism: Paludibacteraceae bacterium (assembly GCA_017649845.1). Taxonomy (GTDB): domain Bacteria; phylum Bacteroidota; class Bacteroidia; order Bacteroidales; family Paludibacteraceae; genus Colicola. The sequence goes on along the minus strand of JAGCFY010000082.1, from coordinate 1,647 downwards.
AGAAACTTGTCTTCATCGGCCAGCATATGGATAAAAAAGCCCTTACGGATGCTTTAGACCGTTGTTTGCAATGAAACGAATCATTAATCCTTGGACGCAAACGCCCGGATATAACTGCTTTGGCTGTAGTCCGGACAACCCGATAGGAACGCGTATGCGCTTCTTTGAAGACGGAGACCAGATCATCTCTATCTGGCGGCCGACGCAAAATCACCAGTCATGGCTCAATACGCTTCATGGCGGCATTCAAGCCGTCCTTTTGGACGAAGTGTGCGGGTGGGTGGTTTTCCATCTGCTGAAAACGGCGGGAGTGACGGCGAAAATGGAAATGCGCTACCATAAGCCCGTTTCTACCTTGCAGGATTATATCAAACTGCGCGGATTTCTCGTGGAAATGCGACGCAATGTAGCTATCGTCAAGGGTGAAATCTATTCTGCCGAAGGAGAATTACTCTGTGAGTGTACATGCACTTATTTCACTTTCCCGCAGGAGAAAGCAAAAGAAGCCATGGGATATGTGCCTTCCGAAACGGAAGACCGTGATTATACATGGGAAGAAGCCTTAAATCTCAATACATAATATGTTGGAATATATTGATCGCAGAGGTTCCGATTGTTATAAATGGGACTCTGAATGTGCAGTAGGTACATTGCCGCTGTGGGTAGCCGATATGGATTTCAAAGCGGCTAAACCGATTCGTGAAGCGATGCAACGTCGTTTGGATCATGGTGTTTTCGGCTATTCGATTGTGCCGCAAGCCAATTATGACGCGGTGGCATCATGGTTCAGCCGCCGGCATGGTTGGAATGGTATCACACGGGATAACTTATTGTATACCACAGCGGTAGTTCCGGCTATTTCGGCTGTCTTTGCTGCGCTGAAAGCGCGTCAGGAATGTACATGCCGGCCTTTGCGGGTACTTACTTTTACCCCGGCTTATAACTGTTTCTTCTCGTGCATCGAGAATATGGGGTGCGAATTGGTTCCTTCGCCGCTTGTGCTGGTGAATAACCGTTTCGAGATAGATTGGAAGGATATTGAGACCAAAGCCAAGAACGCGGATGTGTTCCTCCTTTGTAATCCTCATAACCCGACAGGCAGAGTATGGAGTAGAGCGGAACTGGAGCAGCTGGCCGCTATCATGCGTCGCGAGCATCTGTTCTGTCTCTCCGATGAGATTCATTGCGAGTTTGCTTTCCCGGGACATGCCTATACGCCGTTTGCCTCTATCGTCATTAACGATACCGATTTCTGTGTCTGTACATCGGCCAGCAAAGCGTTTAATATCGCTGGCTTGTTATGCGCAAATATCTTTGTGCCGAATAAAGAACTGTTTGCGCAGATCAATCATGCGCTCGAGGTACATGAAGTGAACGGACTTAACCCATTCGGGTTAGTCGCACAAGTGGCTGCATATAATGAGTCAGAAGGATGGTTGGATGAACTGAACGAATATATCTACGGCAATTTCTGCTATCTGCGGGATTTTATTCAACGAGAGTTACCCATGCTGCATCTGCATGAGACGGAAGGGACATACCTGGCTTGGGTGGATATGTCCGCTCTGGGCATGAGTGCGGAGACGTTCTGCGCACGCTTGGCTAAAAATGGCCATGTGCTGCTTAATCCGTCAGAGATGTACGGTG
>JAGCFY010000008.1 GCA_017649845.1 Paludibacteraceae bacterium | reverse complement strand
GTACGCAGGACACGCAAAAAGAGTTGGAACGCGAGATCTCCGATTTCTTCGGCACGGAAGATACGATCCTCTACGCTGCTTGTTATGATGCGAACGGAGGTCTGTTCGAGCCGCTGTTGACGGAGGAGGATGCGATTATCTCCGATGCACTCAACCATGCTTCGATCATCGACGGCGTGCGTCTTTGCAAAGCGGTTCGTTACCGCTATGCCAACGGCGACATGGCGGATCTGGAGGAGAAACTGAAAGAAGCGCAGGCACAGCGATTCCGTATCATTGCGACCGATGGCGTGTTCTCGATGGACGGAAATGTTTGTCCGCTGGATAAAATCTACGAACTGGCGAAGAAATACAACGCGCTTGTGATGGTCGATGAGAGCCATTCCGCAGGTGTGGTAGGTAAGACCGGACACGGCGTGACCGAACTCTATAACCTTCGCGGGAAAGTGGAAATCATCACCGGTACACTCGGAAAAGCTTTCGGCGGTTCGGTAGGCGGTTTCACAACCGGAAAGAAAGAGATCATCGACCTGCTGCGCCAACGCAGTCGTCCGTATCTGTTCTCGAACTCTATTCCGCCGATGATTGCTGCGGCTGGTATCAAGACCTTTGAGATCCTCACCCGTTCCAACGAACTACAGGACCGCTTGCACGAGAATACAGCCTACTTCGTAGAGAAGATGAGAGCGGCAGGTTTCGATATCAAACCGACGCAATCCGCTATCTGCGCAGTCATGTTGTACGACGCACGTCTGAGCCAGGAGTTCGCTGTGGCTTTGCAGGAAGAGGGAATATATGTTACCGGCTTCTATTATCCGGTGGTACCGAAAGGGCAGGCGCGTATCCGCGTGCAGGTTTCTGCGGCGCATACACGCGAACAACTGGATAAATGTATTGCCGCCTTTACGAAGATTGGCACGAAACTTGCTGTACTGAAATGAAAGCATTAGTAAAGAAATATGCCGAACCGGGAATCTGGATGGAAGATGTTCCTATGCCGGAGGTTGGCGTAAATGACGTATTGATCAAGGTCAAGAAAGCCGCTATCTGCGGAACGGACCTGCATATGTACAAGTGGGACGCATGGTCGCAGAGCCACTGCAAACCGCCTTATACGATGGGACATGAGTTCGTTGGAGAAGTAGCATGGGTTGGAGTCGGTGTGAAGAACTTCAAGGTGGGCGAACGCGTCACGGCGGAAGGACATATTACCTGCGGACACTGCCGTAACTGCCGGCGAGGCATGGGACATGTGTGCGAAAACACGATATCTGTCGGTATCATGGGCAAAGACGGTTGTTTCGCGGAGTATGTGACGATTCCGGAATCGAACGTAGTCAAACTGCGTGACGAGATACCCGATGATTTCGCAGCAATTATGGATCCGTTCGGCAACGCCACTCATACAGCACTCGCTTTTCCGCTGTTGGGAGAAGATGTACTCATCACCGGCGCAGGACTCATCGGCACAATGGCGGCAGGTATATGCCGTTACGCGGGAGCCAAGCATATAGTAGTGACAGACATTAATCCGCTGCGACTGGAGATAGCCAAGAAAATGGGTGCTACGCTTACCGTGGACGGTTCAAAAGGCGAGACCATCCAAGGTGCGATGGAACAGCTGGGAATAAAGGGCTTCGATGTGGGACTGGAGATGTCTGGTGCGCCGGCGGCGTTCAACGATATGATTGAGCATATGTACAAAGGAGCCAACATCGCTCAACTCGGCATCCTGCCGTCCAATACGCAGGTTAACTGGTCGGATGTGATCTTTAACGCCCTGACGATCAAAGGTATCACCGGCCGCCGCATGTGGGAGACATGGTATCAAATGGAGCAGATGCTCCTCGGAGGACTCGATTTGAGTCCGGTGATCACTCACCGTTTCAAATTCGATGACTTCCAAAAAGGCTTCGACGTCATGGTTTCCGGCCAATGCGGAAAAGTGCTACTGGAATGGTAAACTAGTTAACTGGAACACTAGTCAACTAATTAATAACAAAAAGTATGAAAAAGATTTTACTTAGCGCTCTGCTGCTAGTATGCAGCATCGCCATGAGCTCAGCTGTTACCCGCGAGGGATTGACTGAGTACAAGTTAGACAATGGTCTCACGGTTATGTTGTGGGAAGATCACGATGCACCGGATGTAACGGGTTACGTCGTGGTTCGCGCAGGTGCTGTGGACGAACCGGGTGAATATACCGGTTTGGCTCACTATCTGGAGCATATGCTTTTCAAGGGAACGCAACGTATCGGTGCGCTGGATTGGGAGGCAGAGAAACCGATTTATGACTCGATCATCGCGCTTTACGACCAGTATAGCGATGCTACGGATCCGAAAGTACGTGAGGAGCTGGCTACCCAGATCAACGAGTGCTCCATGCGTGAGGCAAAGATCTCTTCTACGGAGGATTTCTTCAACATGCTCGATCTCATCGGTGCCGAAGGTGTGAATGCTTATACGTCTTATGACCTGACAGCATACCACAACTCGTTCCCGGCAGCTGAGATGTACCGTTGGCTCACGATTTTCTCCGATCGTCTGATTGATCCGGTTTTCCGTACATTCCAGGCTGAGTTGGAGAATGTGTTCGAGGAGTACAACATGTATGCAAATGAACCGTCTTCCCAGGCACAGAAGCAACTCATGGAGGATATCTACAAAGGTAGCCCGTATGAGCGTGACGTGATCGGTCTGCCCGAGCACCTCAAGAACCCGCGTCTGAGTCGTCTGATTGAGTTCTACAACACATGGTATGTAGCGAATAACATGGCGCTGATCATCGTAGGTGATTTCAATACCGAGATCACGAAACCTATGATTGCTGAGACTTTCGGTCGTCTGCAACCCAAAGAATTGCCTACCCGTCCTTCTTATCCGGCGGTTAAACTGACTGGGAAGAAGCACTACAACCTCGGTTACAACCCGCAAGTAGCATGGGTTTACCAGGGAGTGAAAGAAGGTGATCCGGATCAGGAAGTGCTGGATTTTGTATGCGCACTCCTTTATAACGGTCAAACGGGTCTTCTCGACCAGGTAAACACCAAGGGTGATGTCAGCCAGGCTGTCGTTTTCAGCGATGCTCGTCGTAATGACGGCCGCGTGATCGTTATGGCAGTGCCGTACTATGATGCTAACCAGCAGATGTACGAATCCGATAAAGCAACGGAAGCTATCGTCATGAAAGAGATTGACAAGATCAAACGCGGTGATATCTCTGATGAACTGATTGCGAACGTAAAACGTATGTATGCGCAGTCGTACAAAGCATTTGATGAATCGCCGGCATCGAAGATGAACGTCCTTGTGGATGCTTTCACTTACGGTAAACCGGTAGATGATTTCTTTACGGAGAATGAGAAGATCCAAGCTCTTACCAAAGAGGAGATTGCTCGCGTAGCAAAGAAATACTTCGATGCGGATCATATGACAATCTCGTTCGACGAGGATACCAAGACTCCGAAAGCCAAGACGCTTCCGAAGCCGAATATCAAACCGCTTGATCCGGTGAAAAATGCCAAGACAGCTTATGCTGAGGCTTTCCAGCAACTGCCGAAGGGAGAACTGAAACAAACATTCAACGATTTCAATGAAGTGAAAGTAAGTTCGCTGGGTGAGAATGTAACGTTGCATTATACGCCGAATAACAAGAATGATATCTTTACTTTGGCTCTTCGCTATGGCGTAGGTAGTCATGAAATGCCGTTGCTGCCTTATGCGGCTGCGCTTATGGAGAATGCAGGTATCATGGGTAACCCGGCTGTGGAAGGTAAGGATTTCGACCAGCAAGTGGCTCAACTCGGTGGCGCTGTTTCCTACGGATGTAATGATTCGTATTTCTACATCTCTATCTCCGGTGAGGATGAGAACCTCGGTAAGATCATGAATCTTGTGAACCGTCAGCTTTTGATGCCGTACCTTGAGCAGAAACAGCTTGACGCTATCAAGGGTTCGGAGTTCTTCAGCCGTCTGAGCCGTCAGAAACGTACAGCAGTACAGAAATCGGCGCTCATGCAATATGCAATGTATGGCAAGAAATCGGCTTATATCGACGAAGTACCGTTCATCGACATCTGGCAACTTGGTCTGCCGCGAGTACAATCGCTCGTAGCTCAAGCCCGTACTTATGCGCTCGATGTATTCTATTGCGGTACGCTGCCGGAGAACAAAGTGGTAGCAGAACTGCCGTTGACCGAAGGTATGAGACCTTCTACCTCTCCGTTCGTGAAAGATCGTCAGTCATATGATAAACCGACCGTGCTCTTCCTACCGAACAGCAATGTACAACAGGCGGACCTCTATTTCTACATCAACGGTCGTCCGTATGACATCGTTTCGGATGTAGCTGCTGACGCATTCAACCAGTATATGTCCGGCGGCTTCACAGGTATTATCATGAATGAGATCCGTGTAAAACGCTCCATGGCTTATTCCGCATATGGTGTGGACGCTACGCCGGAACTGCCGGGTAAGGATTGCTACTTCATCGGTTACGTAGGAACGCAGAGCGACAAGGTCAATGATGCGATCTCCGTTTACATGGATATCCTGACAGACATGCCGAAGGATTCTACGCAGCTAGTAGCTCTCAAGGCGGCTCTTAAACAGGCTGCACAGACTGCTAAGCCGTCCATGCGTGCTAAATCGCAGACCTACGAACATTGGCAGCGTCTGGGTTACAAAGACGACCCGTCGAAAGTAAATGCAGCGGCTATTGACGCATTGACCTTCAATGATATCGAGAAATTCTATGAGGATAATATCAAGGGCAAAGCGGTGACAATCGTGCTCATGGGTGATCCGAAGAAGATCGATCTGAAGGCTATCGAGAAGAAAATGGGTTGCAAGGTAACCAAACTCTCGCCGGCTAAATTATTCAACTCCGTAGATGAACTCTACGACGCTGTAATGTAAAATGGCTGATAATCAATCAACTGTACATAAATCAGGATTTGTCAACATTGTGGGCAACCCCAATGTTGGCAAATCTACGTTAATGAACGCGCTGGTAGGAGAACGACTCTCTATCATCACGTCCAAGGCGCAGACAACACGCCATCGCATCATGGGTATCGTCAACGGCGAGGATTTTCAGATGGTCTATTCCGACACTCCGGGAGTACTCTCGCCGAATTACAGACTGCAGGAGAAAATGCTGGAGTTCAGCCGTTCCGCCCTTGTGGATGCGGATGTGTTGCTTTACGTGACAGAACCGCAGGATACGGCTGACAGAAACGCAGACTTCCTCGAGAAAGTGAAGCGTATGGCTGCGGCAGGAACGAAAGTGTTCCTCATTATTAACAAGATTGACCTGACGACTCAGGAGACACTGGAGTCGCTTGTGGCTTTCTGGCATGCGCAACTGCCGGAAGCGGAGATATTTCCGATTTCCGCTCAGGAGCGTTTCGGCGTGGAGCAACTCTTCGAAGCCATCAAAGAGGCTTTGCCTGTTAGTCCTCCTTTCTTCCCGAAAGATCAGTTGACGGATAAATCCGAACGGTTCTTTGTGAACGAGATTATTCGTGAGAAAATCCTGATGAACTACGACAAAGAGATACCGTATTCCGTCGAAGTGGAGGTAGAGTCTTTCCATGAGGAAGAACTGCTCATCCGTATCAATGCAGTGATCTATTGCGAGAGGGAGAGTCAGAAAGGTATTATCATCGGCAAAGCCGGTTCGGCGCTCAAGCGCGTAGGGATGCAAGCTCGTCAGGAGATAGAAGATTTCTTCCAGAAACAGGTGTTTCTGCAACTTTATGTGAAAGTGGATAAAGACTGGCGTTCCAATACCGGCAGACTGCGTCATTACGGTTATGATCTAACGTGACCCCGCTTTTCGAGACATATTTCTCTCTGGTTCGGGCGGCATTATGGCACGAACCGGTTTATTGGCCGGACGAACAGACGGAAGACTTGTTGTGGCTTAATGCGCAGCAAGGAACCGGGCCGTTGGTCTTTCCTCCGGTATTGGAGCAGCAGACACTTTCTTCATACGCGCGGGCGCAAATGAAGAGTGTGTGCGTGAGTACCATACAAAATCAAGTGCCGCTTCAGCATACCCTGGAAAAAGCATGGAAAGCCATGACGAAGACCGGTATACGACCTGTGCTGATGAAAGGAGCCGGTTTGGCCGCTTTGTATCCCGAGCCGCATTTCCGTACATGGGGAGATATTGATCTTTATGTAGGTCCGGAGCAATACCATCCGGCTTGCGCTGCGATGCGGGCAACTTTCCCTGCGGCGCTTAAGTTCGATGAGGAACTGGATCATTACAAGCATTATAACCTGATCGCCGACGGTATCTCCATTGAGATACACCGCGTGACAGTAAGTCTTCAGCACCCGCGCGATGAGCGTCTGTACGCGCGCATGGAGCGCGAGGGGATGGTCAAAGCGGAGGAGATAGACGTTAATGGTCTCAAGGTCCTTGTGCCGGAACCTACGTTTAACGCTTTATTCGTCTTTCTGCATTCATGGGAGCATATGCTTTCTGCGGGTGCGAACATACGGCAGTTGTGTGATCTGGCTTTGTTGCTGCATCACTATGCCGGACGTATTGATGCGCCGCGGTTGAAGAAATATCTCCGGGCCTTGCATCTAATGGATGTGTGGCAAATATATGCTTTTATCCTCGCGGAAAGGCTGGGATTACCTGCCCAAGAGGCTTTGTTCTACATGCCGGAAGTAGCGCAGAGAGCGGAGCGGTTGATAGAGGATCTGCTGAGTGGCAAATTGGTGGAATCGAAAACAAAGTCGATAGCCCATAACAGCCGATTGACCCGTAAATGGCACACGATGAGAAGTCGTTTCGCTAACGCTGAGCGCATTAAACGATATAGTCCGTCGTATGCCCGCCATATGAATGCTACTACCTTATTACACGGCGCATTACGTTTCTTTGCCAAAGACCGACACTGGGAATGAAAGGATTGAAATACATAGTGCTGGCATGTAATATCGTGCTCTTCGCGCTGCTGGCTGTCTTGTTGCCGCTGGGCTTTGAGGAGAACGACGATGTCATGATGTGTATGATCGCTAACGGCACCTATTCTGGTATGCCGGATTTCCATCTGGTGTATATCAATGTGTTGTATGGCTTCGTGCTGGCCGGTTTGTATAGCCTGACGACGGCTGTTGAGTGGTACACACTTTCGTTCGCGGTATTGCATATCTTATCTATGTCTGTTCTGGCCTATTGTATCTTGACGACGCCGAACAGAGCGAGGTGGGAGAAAGTGCTGTGGCTGTTGATCCTTTATGTGCTCTGGGCTCGAATCATTATTGCGCTGCAGTTTACTACCACAGCCGGTTTGGTTTGTCTGGCAGGCTGTATGTTATTGCTGCGTGAAAGTAAGAAAGCGCGATGGAGTGGAGTGATATTGGTTATTATCGCAGCGCTCATCCGTTTCATGGCTGCAGGGCTGGTAGGTCTGCTCATGGCGCCGATCATTGTTTATACCTACCGGCTCAACTGGCGCAGGTATATCGCTATCGTAGTGATGTTGACGGCCGTTGTAGGATGCCGGGTGGCAAATCATATGGTGTATGACAGCGATCCGGAATGGAAATATTTCCGGGCTTATAACCAACTGCGCGCACAACTGAATGACAATCCGAATGCATACAAGATGACTACAGCACAACTGCCGGAGACGATTGATCCGATGGATTATCAGTTGTTGCTCCGCTTTGTACCTGATGCGGAACAGATCGACCTGCCTGCTATCCGTCAACTGAGTGCGACGGTAGGTGATGTCCCGTTTAGGCAGCAATTGCTGAACCTGCATCGCTTGGACAAATATGCGGTGGAGGTAGCTATTCTGTTTGCATTATTGATCCTTATGATTCTGACGACCGGAAATCGTTCGAAATATCTCTTTCTCATCATCTATACGCTCTTTGTGCTGGTTCTGATAGTGCATGTGAGCTTGGATGGTTTCCTCAAAAATCGTGTGTTCCTTTGTATTTTGACACCGATGCTTGTTACGGATTTTATGCTTCTGCCCAATACAACAGGTCTTAAACGCCGATGGGGAATAGGTATCGCGATGGTCGTTCTCAGTGCATGGTACGGCTATCAGATTTACGAAGAGAAACAAACGGCGGACTATAACCGATATGCATGGTCTCACTTGCAGCAAACCTTGTTGGCCTATGTACCGGAAGGAGCGTATGTCACGACGATAGGTACATCCATGATGATGGAGGCTACAGATCCGTGGCATGTGTGGCCTTATGAGTTCCACAAATATACCTTGGGTTGGTTGACATGGTGTCCGCTTAATAAAACGGTCGGACACAGCTATCGTGCTTTGGTCAGAGAGGATATGTATATCTTCACGCATATCAACTACACCCATGACCACACGGCCTTGCAGCGCGTGAGCGAACAGATAGAGAAACATTACGGCGTGCCCACAGAGATTGTCTGGAAATGCAGAAACGGAGGGTATGCCTTGGTACAATTGAAAGTAAAACCGTAGTCTTGTGCTCAGATATAGCAATGAAGTCTTTGGCAATTATAGGAGCGAGTTATTTGCAGCGTCCGGTAGTGGAGCGAGCCAAGCAGATGGGACTCAGAACAATCTGCTTCTCCTGGCCTCAAGGCGCCGTATGTCGCGATTTATGCGATGTCTTTTATCCGATTTCCATTACGGAGAAGGACGAAATTCTGCGCGTTTGCCGCGAGGAACATATTGACGGTATCTGTACGATAGCGAGCGATGTGGCGGCACCTACGGTAGCTTATGTGGTGCAGCGGATGGGATTGCCGGGAAACAACTACGAGGCAGCCTGCAAGGCGCATGACAAACATCTAATGCGGGAAGTGCTCACGGCAGCCGGAGTGGATTGTCCGAAGTATCAAGTGGTTTCCCGTGGAGAGCAAGTAACTACAGACGGATTAGTTTTACCGCTAATCGTCAAACCTACCGATCGATCCGGTAGCCTTGGCGTGCAGAAAATTACCAATTGGGATCAACTCGCACACGCTATTCAGGAAGCCGAGCAGGTCTCTATAGCTGGTGAAGCATTGGTGGAAGAGTTTATCGAAGGGCGGGAGATCAGCGTAGAGATGATCTCGCAAGGAGGCACACATCATGCGTTGCAGATCACGGATAAAACGACGACAGGTGCTCCGCATTTTGTGGAACTGGCTCATCATCAGCCTTCGTCTCTGCCCGCAGAGATGCAAACTCGTATTTTTGACATCACGCGTAAAGCATTGGATGCGCTCGGTATCACTGCCGGAGCAAGCCATTCTGAGTATAAGATCACAAGTGCCGGTCGGATTGTTGTCATGGAGATAGCAGGCCGTATGGGAGGCGATTTTATCGGCAGCGATTTGGTTCAGTTGAGTACCGGGTATGATTTTCTGCGCGGTGTGATAGAAGTGGCATTAGGTGAGAAGATTCATGTGGAAGTTAAAGCGCTTGCACGTAGCAGCGTGGAGTTTGTGGCAGGGCAGGAACTGACCTGCAGCGCAGATAGAAAAGGGTACATTATTTATAGAAACGATGAGATATACAAACAGTCTGTCGGTAGTGATACCGATTTATAACGACGAAGAAGTGATTCATGAGTTACTGCGTCGCTTGACAGCGGTGGTAGAATCTATTGTCAAAGAATACGAGATTATTCTCGTGGATGATGGCAGTAGAGACCATTCGTGGGAAATCATGCAAGCGGAGCGTGCGCAGCGAGAACACTTGCGGATAGCTCGTCTGAGCCGTAATTTTGGCCAGCAGAACTCTATTGCCGCAGGGCTGTCGCTGACAACCAAGGATTTGATCGTACTCATGGATTCGGATCTGCAGGATCGGCCGGAAGATATTCCTACGCTGATTGATGCATTGCTGGCAGATGAAGAAGCCACGATGGCGATAGCGCAGTGGGAGCAACGCAAGGATAGCCGCATGAAACTGGCAGTTTCACGTCTCTTCCAGCGGGTTTCTAACCGAATCACTGACATCCATACTATGCCAAGGCTCGGTATTTTCCGCGTCATGAAAAAGAGCGTGGTAGAAGAGTTGCGTCGTTTTCCGGAGAAAACCGCTACGGCGGTCAGTTTACTCTATTATATAGGGCATAAGTACGTGGCAGTTCCGCTTAAACGCGACGCACGTTTTGCCGGCACAAGCGGGTATAACTTGTCTAAAATGCTGTCCCTCACGTTTGCCCGGATCTTTTCGTTCTCTATGTTCCCGATCCGTATAGTAACTTATATGGGTGCTTTGCTCTGCATCGGTTCGATGTTGGCTGCGCTCGGACTAATTATCTATAAACTGGTAGGAAACGTAGTGGCAGGATGGACCTCTATGATGGTGTTGATGTTATTCCTTTTCGGACTCAATTTTGCCTTTCTTGGGGTTTTAGGCGAGTATATAGGTCGTATCTTCCTGGAAACCAAACAGCGTCCGAATTTTATTATTGAACAAGTAATATGAGCAGAAAAGTAGCTATATTAGGCGGTTTAGGTAATGCTACGGTCATTGCTGCGGCAATCGAGCATGCTCGGCGAATGAATGCCACGGACCTTGAAGTGGCAGGTTTTCTTAATGACCGTGAAGCAATAGGCACAACGCTTGATATGTTTCCTGTTATCGGTCGTACATCGGATGCGCCCAAACTCTTAGCCGAAGGCTATTGGTTCATCAACGCCATCCTACGAATCGATGGGAACCGCGAAAGGGTAGCGATGTTCGAGTCGCTTGGTATCCCGGATGACCGCTTGGCTTCTTTTGTGCATCCTATGGCATATGTCGCGCCTTCCGTAGAACTCGGTCCGGGTACGATTATCATGCCGCAGGTAGCCATATCGCCAGGCACGAAATTAGGTAAAGGTTCGATCATGATGGTAGGTGCTACCATGGGGCATGATAACGAAGTAGGGCCTTTCTGCCATATCGCTGCGCAAGCTTGTGTGGGGAGCTATCTTAAGATCGGAAAAGGTGTGCATATAGGGTTTAATGCTACTATCCGCGAGAATCTCACGATAGGCGATAATGCTACGCTCGGCATGGGAGCGGTGCTCACGAAGAATATCGGAGAAAATGAAATATGGGCCGGAAACCCTGCTAAATTCTTACGTTATGCCAAATGATAGAGCATTGAATATCAAGCACATAGCAGCCCTTGTTGCCATCAATATGCTATATGCCTGTGTTGGCATTTGTACCAAGATGGCAGCGCTGCAGACACCTGCTTCATGGCCGTATTTCCTATGGTTCGGAGGTGCTGTAGCGATTATCGGTCTCTATGCCATCTTATGGCAGCAAGTGCTCCGGCGCATCGATCTCAGTACGGCCTATATGTTCAAAGGTACTACCCTGATCTTCACCATGCTGATAGCTGCGCTACTCTTTGGCGAAGCAATAACGATACCGAATATCATCGGTTCTGTCATTATAATAACCGGTATAACCCTTCTCGCACGCTCATGATGTACGCTTATATTGCCCTTATATCGGTTTTGATAGCAGCATGCGCACAGATGTTACTTAAGCGCTCTGCTCAGTACGAACACTCGCGTTGGTGGCGCCAATATATAAACGGATGGGTTATCACAGGTTATCTCGTGATGTTCATGACCATGGTGGTAAATATTTGGTGCTTGCATAACGGGTTGCTGCTCAAGGAATTAAGCGTTATCGAATCTCTATCGTACCTCTTCGTTCCGGTCCTGTCATGGTATATCTTCGATGAACCCATAAGCCGACGGAAAGCCCTCGCGATAGGCATTATTATAATAGGCGTCGTCGTCTTTTTCCTTTAATAGACAATAGAATACAGACATATGATTAATTTTAATCAACCTCATCTCACGGGCAAGGAAGCCCATTACATGTACGAAGCTGTTTATACCTGCAAACTGTCGGGTAACGGCCGGTTTACCAAGGCTTGTCAAGCTTGGTTTGAAAACCGCTACGGTTTTCGTAAAGCACTTTTGACTACTTCCGGTACGGATGCACTGGAGATGTGCGCAATGCTGTGTGATCTTCAGCCTGGAGACGAGGTGATCGTACCTTCTTATACTTTTGTCTCAACGGCGCTCGCGTTCTTGCGCGAAGGGGCGAAAGTGGTGTTTGCCGATTCTATGACCCGCAATCCGAACCTCGACGCTGGGGCCTTGGAAATGCTGATTACACCGCGGACAAAAGTCATCGTACCTGTCCATTATGCCGGTGTGGCATGTGATATGGATGCCATCATGGCCGTAGCGAAAAAACATAATTTACTGGTCGTAGAAGATGCCGCGCAAGCCATTGACAGTTATTATAAAAACAAACCTTTAGGCGGCATCGGTCACCTGGCTGCGTTCTCTTTCCATGAGACTAAAAATATCACGGCCGGAGGTGAAGGAGGTCTGCTCGTGGTGAATGATGAGCGGTTCGTCCGTCGTGCAGAGATCATCTGGGAAAAAGGAACCAACCGTGCGGAGTTCTTCCGTGGAGAAGTGAATAAATACGGATGGGTGGACATGGGTTCGTCTTTTCTGCCGAGCGAAGTGAATGCCGCTTTTCTTTGGGCGCAGATAGAGAATATCGAGGATATCCAGGCAAAACGCAAAATGCTGTGGAATGCCTATTGGGAGCGGTTAAAACCGATAGCAGACAAAGATTATTTCACCTTGCCGGATATACCTGACTATGCCACAAATAATGCTCATATGTTCTATCTCGTCCTGCCGTCTCTCGAGGCACGCACGGCGTTCATACAATACCTCAAGGATAACGGAGTAGGGGCGGTTTTCCATTATCTGAGCCTGCATAGCAGCCCGTATTATCAATCTAAACATGATGGTCGGGTTTTGCCAAACTGCGATCGCTATGCCGATTGCTTGGTGCGCTTGCCGCTCTTTTATGACCTGACGATGGAGAATGTGAATTTTATATGCGATTTGATCGAAAAATACTATCGCTAATCCTATTGGTTGCTGCTCTGACGTACACGCTTTGGTTCGTCTTTGCCGGCTTTGGAAATCATCAGGATCCGCTGTACTGGCTCTATAAATACGAGCATTTGGAAGGCGGATGGATGGCTATGGGTACGTTACTCACGGGTGGTGCAGTAGTGCATCTCTTTGGCGCTCAACTCCTGCCGCTTCGTCTCTTCGGCTGGTTTTGTACGGTCGTCGCAATAGCACTTCCTTATGTCTGTCTGTTGACAAAAGAACAACGGCAAGGGAACTTGCATTGGCTTGCGTTGACATTTGTTCTCATGGGCTACGGTGCTTTTCAGGAGTTTAGTCCCGGCACACTCTCGGTTCTCCTGCTCTCTGCTCTCTGGGTCACTGCCGCTCATTCTACAATGCATCCATCCAGCCATTCATCATTTGTGTCTGCCGTTCTTTTAGGGCTTGCGATAACAGCGAGATTTCCGAATATCTTGGCCTTACTTGTGCTTATTCCGGTATGGAAAAAGAAGTGCCTTTGGAATATACCTGTCGCCGCGGTCGTAGCAGGGATTGTCTATCTTCTTGGCTATTGGCTCGTTACACCGGCTGTCACAGATGCAACGATGAGAGCAGCACACGAACTGACTCATATGATGTCCAAATTATGGGAACACGGCGGTCTGCTCGTCGGTTACATGCTTCTTGCGCTTGGCATGATAACGATAGGAAATTATAAATGGGAGAACCTCACCCCTAAATTAGCAATCTTAAATCACAAATTGGCGTTCCCTTTGGGTTTGTTCATTGGTCTGGCTCTCATTTATTTCCTGACTTTTACTACCAAACCGGCGCAATGGTATAATATCGACCTCACCTATATGATTTCGGCTCTTTGTCTCGTCATTGCCCTAAATCATCGAATCTTCGTACCTTCTATAGGCGCTGCTATCTTGATAATAGCGACATTTGGCACTGACACGGCCTGGCTCAAACTTTTCCCTGCCGTGCTCTGTCTTTTACCGATAGCCGCGGTGCACTATTCCAGAGAAAGTAGGCAGTACCTATATGCCGCATTGGGTGTCTTGGCTATTTTCGTAGCTACCCGTATGACGACGAATAGTGTAGGGCAGAGTGATCTGACCAAAGCCACGACTTTTGCCTCTGTCTCGCCGTATAAAGGTATTGCTATTCGTGTAGAGGAAGAGCAGAAGCTTCTGCAATATAAGGCCGATTGCGACTCCATTACCCGTTCCACTTTGATGGATCACCCATCGACCATTCTGGCTCTCGGCCAGGAATCTCATCTCATGCGTGCCGTCACGGGCTGCGAAGCAGCGAAATACAATGAGTTCTGGTCCAATATTTTTGACTCTGTTTATACCGCCAAATATCAAGAACTGATTCAAGCGGAACATCCTATTGTTTTTTGCTCCTTCACACCGCAGTTTAAGACCAAGAAAACCTATACGGATGGAGCCAGTGCGATGGAGGAAATGTTACGCCGAGAAGGATACACGCCGCTTGACCGCTCCAAACATAAATACATGATTTACCTTCCCCAACAAAATACTGAAAATTAACGATGATTAAGAAATATGCAGATATCATAACAGCCTTGCAGGCCGGCAACTACGCACCGATTTATATCCTCTGCGGCGAGGAACCGTATTATATCGACCGCGTTGCTGATTTTATTGCAGCGAACGCTTTGGATGACATGGCGCGTGAGTTTGACCAGCAGGTGCTGTACGGTCGCGATTTGCAAGGAAACGACATAGCCCCTGTCATCTCTGCCGCACGCGGATATGCCATGATGGGAGGACGAAAAGTGGTTATTGTGCGCGAAGCGCAATCAATCAAAAAATGGGATGCGCTGGAGGCGTATCTTAATGTGATCATGGACCAAACAGTCCTGGTCATCTGCTACAAAGGCAAACCCGACAAACGGCTTAATGTATGGAAAAAAGTGGCGGAACATCCTCAGGTGGTATGGATGCAATCTGACAAACTCCGTGATTATGAGGTGGAGAAATGGATCTTGAGTTATATTCAGGAAAATAACAACTCTTCCGTTCGTATAGACCCTCGCGTTGCACCACTCTTGGCGGACCATTTAGGCACGGATCTCTCGGCTATCGTTGGGGCGCTGGATAAATTGATTGCCGGCAGACCGGAGGGCGTCAACGTCATTGATCCGGCACTCGTTGAACGCAATATCGGTATCTCTAAGGACTATAATATCATGGAGCTTCAAGCCGCGATCATTCGAGGCGATGTGGTCAAAGCTAATAGGATAACTCTTTATTTCGCTTCATCCAAAGATCATCCTATGATCAGAGAGATGGCGCCGCTTTTCACGTTCTTCTCGAACCTGCTGATGTACCATTATATGCCATCGAAAGCGCCTGCTGTGGTAGCGCGCGAACTGGGCATTAACCCTTATTTTGTAAAGGATTATGAGATGGCAGCCAGACGGTATCCTGCCGGTAAAACATTCTTAATCGTGGGATACTTCCGGGATGTTGACGCCCGGCTCAAGGGTATCAACAACCCCTCCGCTAAAGATGACGATCTTTGGAAAGAACTAATTTTCAAGATTATGCACTAATGGTAACGGTCGTTTCCATTCGTTCCATGAATGCGGAAGGCCGTTTCTTGTTACCCATAGCACACTATCCAATTCCCATGGAGTGAATACTGGCGCTTTGACAGGAGTTGAACCCGGCTTATCTGTCGCCAGCTCCTCTTCATGTGCTGCTAAAAAGGCCGCTTCCTCGGCTTCTAACTCCTTGAGCACTTTGGGATATATCTTGTTGAAAAACTGCGGGTGAGCGGTGTACCACACCAGCGAAGAATCAAACTGAGCTTGCGTGATACCGTGTTTCTCCATCACCTGCGCATAATATATCGCTTTGATCTCGTTGTCATGTGCTCTGCGACCGTTCAGCTGCAGCATGGCGTCGGTTTTGTGAAGATCAATGATTACCTCCCGCATTTCCCACGAGTGCAGTATCCCCTTGGGTCTACAACCGGTGGACAGGATCGCTAACGCTATGAGGAATACTATGTATAGTCGGTTCTTCATTCTTATCTTAGGTCTTCCTAGGTCAACCTATTCCTGTTTCTTGACTCCTGATTCCTGATTCATCTCTTTTAGATAAAAGAGCAAGATCACTGCTACGGCGCAAGTGATACAACTATCCGCAAAATTAAACACGGGTCGGAAGAACAGCACCTCGCCTGCACTGTTGCGGATAAGCGGGAAATAGAACATATCTACTACTTTGCCGTAAAACCAACCGGCATAGCCGAATATTTTTCCGTAAAACACGCAGTCGATGATATTTCCTGCAGCGCCGGCGATGATAAACGCTATCGTCGCTATAAAACCAGTCTTGGCGTGTTGTTTGTAGATCAGTGTATGGGTATACCAACCTAATAAACCGACGGCGATCAACCGGAAAAGAGTCAGTGCTAATTTACTGAACCACTCGATACCGAACGCCATGCCGTTGTTCTCTACATAACAAAGCCAGAACCATGAGAATACTTCACGACTCTCGCCTAAGGCGTAATGCGTCGCAATATAGAGTTTGATCGCTTGATCAATGAGCAGGGCGCTGACTACGATTCCTGCTACCATTAGACTCAGTTTTGTTTCCTTAGCAAGCATAAATCTAAAAGCATCTAATCGTCATATTTTACATTCCGAAGGCCTTCTTAACTTGGTCAAGTCGGTCTAATTTTTCCCATGTGAATAGTTCTACATCACGGGTAAATTCGTTGCCGTCTGCGTCGAAGAAACGCTTGGTTACAACTTCGTTCGTGCGGCCTACATGACCGTATTTGGCGGTCTCTTCGTACATCGGTTGCGTCAACTTCAGATCACGGATGATAGCAGCGGGACGCAGGTCGAATAGTGTGTTCACTTTAGCGGCTATCTCGGCGTCACTCATCGCTATTTGTGCCGTGCCGTAGGTGTTTACGTATAGCGAAACAGGTTCGGCTACGCCTATGGCGTAACTCACTTGAACCAATACCTCATGTGCCACACCTGCGGCTACTAAATGTTTCGCGATCCATCGTGCAGCGTAAGCCGCCGAACGATCTACTTTCGACGGGTCTTTCCCGCTGAAAGCGCCGCCGCCGTGCGCACCGCGACCGCCGTATGTATCTACGATGATCTTACGACCTGTCAGACCTGTGTCGCCGTGAGGACCGCCGATTACGAAATTACCCGTCGGGTTAACCAGCAACTTCGCCTCTTTGTCCTCCAAAAACTCGTGCAGCAAATGTCCGTAACGGCTGTCTCGCGTGGCTACACGCGGCAAGAGAATATTGATAATATCTTTTTTAATTATCTCTGGCGTAACTCCCTCGTCATGTTGCGTCGAAAGGACAATCGTATCAATGCGCACGGGCTGGTTTTGCTCATTGTATTCGATCGTCACCTGACTCTTGCTGTCCGGACGAAGGTATGTCATCTGTTTGCCTTCTTTCCGGATGCGCGCGAGAGTATAGACTAAGGTGTGCGCCAGATCCAGCGTTAGCGGCATGTAGTTGTCCGTTTCGTCGGTCGCATAACCGAACATCATTCCCTGATCTCCTGCACCTTGTTCTTCTGCTTCTGCGCGGCTCACACCCATGTTGATATCCTGGCTCTGCGCGTGAAGCGCAGTCAGTATTCCGCAACTCTCTGCTTCGAACTTGTACTCAGCTTTGGTGTAACCTATCTCGGCGATGGTCTTGCGGGCGATCTGTTGAATATCCACCCAACCTTTGCAACTTACTTCGCCGGCTATTACCACCTGACCGGTCGTACACATCGTCTCGCAGGCTACGTGAGCCTGAGGATCCTGAGCTAACATATTATCCAGTATCGCATCCGATATCTGGTCACTCACTTTATCCGGGTGTCCTTCGGACACCGATTCACTTGTGAATAAATAATGCATCTTAACAATTTAACTATTTAACGTGACAAAGTCACCATCTTAACTATTTAACAAAAAAGCAGCC
>JAGCFY010000081.1 GCA_017649845.1 Paludibacteraceae bacterium | reverse complement strand
TTCGCAGCTACGTCTTGCGACAACACCACTTCGTTCGGCTTTGCCGGGATCGCGCCGGACACTATGTTACGCTCAAAGAAATCCCAGTAATCCGTGCCTTTCAGGACGATACCATGAAAGGCCGAATCGGTCTTGAGCATACCGGGTTTGGTGATGAACGGCGCAGCTTTCACGACATGATCATAACTGCCTAATTTAGCCAGCAAACTATCCGAAACCTCGATCGGCTGCAGGTCATAGGTGTTGTTATTATCAAAGGAAACGACCTGGATATGCGCTCCGAAACCCGCCACTTTCTGCGACACGGTCTGCTTGAATCCCATGACGATACAGATCGTGAGGATCATGACCATCACACCGACGATAATTCCCGCCAAAGCTACACGAATAGCGGGGCGCGAATGACGAGCCTCACCTTGCTGCGAAAAATAAAGTCGCATAGCTAACGCTATTTCGGGCCATTTCGGCATGATTTTTGTGGTGTATTTTTTGGACAGGTCAGACAAGTCTGACAGGTCGGATTAGTATGATAAAAAAACTACTTTCTATTCTTGTTATCGCCCTTCTTTCGGGCAGTTTGTGGGCGCAGGAGGCTGCTCCCGAGTCCCGTCCTCAGCGTACGCCGGAGGAGGAAGCAATCAAGCAGACCACGCGGCTCGTTCGCGAATTGGGTATCAAAGACTCCGTACGGATCGACACGATCTATCGCATGCATCTGAAGTATGCCAAGTTCCGCCAGAAAGGTCTGACACGCGCGGAGAATATCGAGCGGATGAACGCCATCTACGCGGAACTCAAGCAGCTGCTCACGCCGGAGGAGTTCGACCGTTTTATGAACCACCCTGCCGAGCAACCTCGCCACCCGAGGGGAGCCAACGTCTTAGCGCCCAATAAACAAGCGCGGCCCACAGAGCCCCAACAGCAAGACCGCAAATGATATCGCTCGGGTAATGCACCCCGAGATACATCCTGCTATAGCATACCAGAGCCACCCAAGTCATCAGACTGACGGTGGCTCTTGCGTCTTTATACAGCAAACTGAAGAGCAGACCTACCGCCATGGTGTTCGCTGCATGCGAGGAGCAAAAACCGTATCTGCCACCTACGTAGCCGTTCACCAAGTGCAGGGGGTCAAGCGCCGGATCATGAGTAGGACGAAGGCGGCAAACAAAAGGCTTGAGTACGCCGCTGCAGACGAAATCGCTCAGACCGACGGCTATGCCGAAACCCACCAAGATGAGCAGTACCGCCTTCCAATTACGGAACTTCTTGACGATAAAGCCCGCCAATAAGAGATATATCGGGATCCAGGTCTTCGTCTGACTCACGGTCCACATCACCTCATCCAACCATTCCGCCGAATGGCCGTTGATCCAAAGCAATATGTCGGTATCAAACCCTAACACTTTTGTCTTTTGTCTTTGAGCAGCCAAAGGCTGCGGTCCTTATTCTTTCAGCGTAGCGGTCTATTCATTGATCAGGACGGCGGTATGACATGCTACGACGGCGGCGGTCTCTGTGCGGAGGCGGCTGTTACCGAGGCTCACGGGGATAAAACCGAGTGCCAAAGCGTCCGCCACTTCTTTCTCGCTAAAATCGCCTTCGGGTCCGATGAGCACCAGCACGTCTCTACCCCGCTCTATCTCATCTTTCAAGAACCGCTTCTCATCCTTATAGCAATGCGCGATGAAGTTCTGCTGTTTAAGTTTAGCCTGCTCGCGGACGAACTCGTCGTAGGGCGTCAGTTCATGCAGAACGGGCAGGAAAGGCGTGAGGGACTGTTTGGCGGCAGAGAGAATGATTTTCTCGAGCCGGTCGGTACGCAGCTGTTTGCGTTCGGAGAAGCGGCAGAGCAAAGGAGTTATTTCATCCACGCCTATCTCCACGCATTTCTCGATAGCCCATTCCATGCGTTCGATGTTCTTGGTCGGCGCGATGGCGATATGCAGGTGAAAAGCATGGTGTCGCTCCTGTGTCTCGCGGCTGAGGATCTCGAAATCGCAATGTTTAGGATGCGGGTTCGTGATCCGCGCGGTATAAGTAGAACCTTTTCCGTCGGTAATGAGGATCTCGTCTCCTACGGAGTAACGCAGCACCCGCACGCAATGTCCGCTCTCTTCCTCAGAAAGCGTCTGCTTCGTCTCTATGTCCGGACAATAAAAGAGATACATTACAGCTCCGATTCTTTCAACCGTTCGGCGTTCTCGGCTACCTGGAGTGCATCGATCACGCCTTGTATATCACCGTCCATGAACGCCGCGAGGTTATAGACCGTATAACCGATACGATGGTCGGTGATACGTCCCTGCGGGTAGTTATAGGTGCGGATCTTGGCAGAGCGGTCTCCGGTAGAAACCATGGTCTTACGGCGCGCCGCGATATCATCGATATATTTCTGATGCTCCTTGTCGTAGATCTGCGTACGCAGACGGGAGAGCGCCCGCTCTTTATTCTTAGGCTGGTCGCGGGTCTCGGTACACTCAATCAGGATCTCCTGCACTTCGCCGGTGTTGGGGTTTTTCCAGTTATAACGAAGTCGCACGCCGGACTCCACTTTGTTGACGTTCTGTCCTCCTGCACCGCCGGAACGGAAGGTCTCCCA
Organism: Paludibacteraceae bacterium; assembly: GCA_017649845.1. Taxonomy (GTDB): domain Bacteria; phylum Bacteroidota; class Bacteroidia; order Bacteroidales; family Paludibacteraceae; genus Colicola. The sequence goes on along the minus strand of JAGCFY010000081.1, from coordinate 60 downwards.
TTTGATCTCGCCTTCGTTGATATGCACTTCGAACTCATCGGCTTCGGGCAGTACGGCTAC
>JAGCFY010000080.1 GCA_017649845.1 Paludibacteraceae bacterium | reverse complement strand
TCAGCGTACGGAACGTATCCTCCGCAAAATCCTGGTGACCCGGTGTGTCAAGAATATTGATATGATATCCGTCATAATCGAATCCCATGACCGAAGTAGCCACGGAAATACCACGTTGTTTCTCTATCTCCATCCAATCCGAAGTAGCAGTTTTACGAATCTTATTCGATTTAACCGCACCTGCTACATGGATAGCTCCTCCATAGAGGAGGAGTTTCTCTGTCAATGTCGTTTTACCGGCATCAGGATGCGAGATAATCGCAAATGTGCGACGTCTCAATATTTCTTGTTGATCAGCGGAGGGTAGCATTGAATTTCTCTTCAAATGTGGCCTTCAGGCGATTCATGACAGCTTCTATTTGCGTATCCTTGAGCGTGTTCTCCGGATCTTGGAGAATGAACGAAAGCGCATAAGATTTTTTACCAGCCTCCAAGTTCTTACCCTCATATACATCAAATAAGAAGACATGCTTCAGCAACTTGCGTTCCGTAGCAAATGCAGCGCGTGCCAAATCTGCGAACTCAACTGTTTTATCCACTAACAGCGCAAAATCACGCTTTACTTCCGGATATTTCGGAAGATCATTGATAACAGCCTTATATTGTTTGTTCAGTTTCAGCAGCTGGTTCCATTCCAAGTCAGCATAGAATACGTCTTGATCAATATCGAAGGATTTCAATATATTCTTGGCAACGATACCGATGTATCCTACAGCCTTTCCATTTGCGGCTTTGAGTGTCAATCCGTCTTGGAACAACTCGTTGTCCAGCGGTTCAATATTCAATGTAGCAGGATTGACACCAAGCCGCACGAGAATATTATTGACATATGCTCGCAGCTGGTAGAAAGATGTCTTCTCTTCCTTACGAACCCAACTCTGAGCGGCTTTATTACCGGTTAGCCAAAGTCCGAGATGCGGCTCCTCGCTATATGCGCGGAGAGGATTCTCATCGTTACCTTCCCGTACCGAAGCGCTGAAATGGTAACAGTTTCCGTACTCATAAAACATCAGGTCGTTATTGCGTCTGTTGGCATTGCGGGCAATGGACTCCAGACCGCCGAAGAGTAGGGTTTGACGAAGTACACCAAGATCCTGGCTCAGAGGATTCATGATCTTCACGCAGTTAGCCAACGGCAGTTGTTGCAACGGCTCGTAATATGCCACTTTGGTAAGCGAGTTGTTGAGAATCTCGTTGAAACCTTGCGCTGTTAACTGCTCCGCTATACGGCGGCGCAAAGCCTCCGGGTTCGGTTTCGGACTGTATGCCAGACTGGTGTTCAGTTTCTCCGGGAACTCTACATTATCATATCCGTATATACGCAGTATATCTTCCACTACGTCGCACTCACGCTGCACATCAACGCGATATCGCGGAACGGCTAATTGCCAAACGGCACCGTTCTTTTCCTTGATTTCGATCTCCAAGGCTTTGAGAATAGTCTCAATCGTATCTTCTCCGATAGCTTTGCCTATCAATGCGTTGACGCGTCGGATATCCAGTATTACAGGCCATGGATCAAATGCCGTTTGTCCATTATCGGTTATTTCCATCGCTACTTGTCCTCCCGCTACTTCTTGGATGAGTAGGGCAGCCCGTTTGAGCACATACATCGTGTTGTTTGGGTCGCAACCACGCTCATAGCGGAAGGAAGCATCCGTCTGTAACTGATGGCGCCGGCTGGTCTTACGAATAGTCACAGGGTCGAAATAAGCGGACTCGAGGAACACATTTTTTGTTTTCTCGGTTACACCGCTATCCAGACCTCCGAACACTCCGGCAATACACATTGCTTCCTCTGCGTTAGCGATCATCAGGTCGCGTTCATTCATCTCGCGCTCTACACCATCCAGCGTCGTAAATTTCTCGCCTTGGCGTGCATAGCGGACATGAATGACATTACCTTTGATCTTGTCTGCATCGAATGCATGCAATGCCTGACCGCATTCATGGAGCACAAAGTTCGTTACATCCACTACATTGTTAATAGGTCTTAGGCCGATAGCTAACAGGCTGTTTTTAAGCCATTCCGGACTTTCCTTGATGGTTACACCTTTGATGCTAACACCTGTATATCTCGGGCATGCCTCCGGTGCATCAATAGTGACAGAAACGGCTAAATCATGATTATTGATCTTAAAAGCCTCCACAGAAGGTTTGGTCAAAGCGATATTTTGTCCGTGTGCCTGATAGTATGCGAATAAATCGCGTGCAACGCCGTAATGCGAAGCTGCATCAGAGCGGTTCGGCGTAATATCTACTTCTATGATTGTGTCGTTCTCAATATGATAGTAGTCCGCTGCCTTCATTCCTACCGGTGTATCAGCCGGCAGGACGATGATGCCTGCATGATCCGTACCTACACCGATTTCATCTTCCGCACAGATCATACCAAATGAATCCTCCCCGCGCAGTTTGCCTTTTTTGATGGTAAACGACTCGTCTCCGTCGTATAGAACGGTACCAATCGTAGCAACAATCACTTTCTGTCCGGCAGCCACATTCGGCGCTCCGCACACGATGGGCAGCGGTTCCGCCTCACCGATGTTTACTTTTGTGATATGCAAGTGGTCGGAGTTAGGGTGGGCTTCACAACTCAGCACCTCACCCACTACGAGGCCTTTTAGACCACCTTTGACAGTCTCGACAGTCTCAACAGTACCGACCTCCAAACCAATGGAAGTCAGAATTTTCGCTACGGTCTCTGCATCGTCCTGCAGGTTGATGTAGCGTTTTAGCCAATTGTACGAAATATTCATAAGTTTGTTGTTCTATAAATCCTTGACCAAAAATCGTGCAAAATTAGTAAAAAAAAATGACATACGCAAGAGCGTATGCCACTTTTCTTATAAAATTGTCATTTTCTGCTGCTTCTTGGGTGATGAAGCCCGACCTTTGTTGGCAATCTTGGTCGAACCTACCAAATGAATATCCGCTCCGTTGCGGGCATGTCCCGTAAGTTCCCATCCAGTGTCAGTAATATTCATCTCACCATCTGCAATCAACCATTGTGCAGCCGGTTCCAAATAACCATTTATAAGATAAGAGAGATTGGTGTAAAAGAACATACTTCCATCAATCAGCTGGTGCGTATCATCTCTAAAACCGGCCAAAACAGAACCCGGTTGCTCAGTTTGATTCAGCGGATATGAACCTGCCGGAATATCTGTTGCTGATGCTTCTGTATAGAGATATATTATGGAGAACGGGGCACAAACGGTTTTATTAACAGATACAACCTGTTTCATGTTATATGCCTGAATTTGCCATATTTTGACACCATTGAATACCGAATAGAAAGCATTGGCAACATTGAGTGTGTCAGCTGTACTTCCGGAATAATCCGCCGGTGCGGCAGTGGCACTGGGCTCGGGATAAAAATCGCTGACAGGCTCAGGCGTGATACCACCATGCATGATGTCCGCACCGCCTTGTGTACCTGCCACTACAGGTTTTTGTTCCACTTGAATAACCGGTTTAAACGCTTCGCTTATAAACGCCACTACCATACAATTCTCCGGAACCCATTTCTTATCCAGCAGTATGGAATAGATGTCATTATAGCGCTGATTGACAATAAGCATGTCATCCCCTTTCGGATCAGACAGAATAGCACGAACGGCATTGGTGTGGCGGAATTCCTTCCACCCTTTGAAGGAACCTTCATAATCCGCCTGTTTGCCAATCATACCGGACTCTTTGACCAGTACTGTCAGTTTCAAGTCAGGATGTTCTTCCGTACATATGGCACCTTTCACTTTGATAATCAATTCACGCGTAGCCGGATCATAGGTGTTATCCAATTGAATCGATGCATAAGTTTCGGTCTCGAACTGCGCTTTTTGTGCATCCGGTAAATATCCCGGATGGAATACAGTCGTTGAATTTTTACCGTATTTAGTCTTTGCTCGGTTGATCGTTATGCTCGGCGCTCCATCTACCCCTAAAGCATTCGTAATCGTTTTGCTACCTGCGACCGTATAATTGTCTGGCGCATAACCGTAATGGTGCAAAACCAGAACCCAGTTGGTGTCATTGCCTATAAAATCATGGACACAATCCATACCATACGGGCAGTAGCCGCAACCTTGTCCTGTAAATTCCTCAATCAGGTGCTTCTTAGGGAAAGATGCAGGAATCGTGTCTTGTTTCTCCGGTTCCTGCGGTGTGTTCGGCTCACAAGCCGTGAATCCAATTAATGCCATGCTTACCATGGCCCATAAAAAGAACTGTCTCATATTAACTTTATAACGATATAATTACAGATTATAAATCATATTATCTTTGATAATATAAATAATTCCGTTTTTGAGTACTTTCTGAATTCCTGCGTCTGACGAGTGAACGCTCTCAATATCCTGGGAGTCAAAGTCAAACTGTACTTCCAAGGTCAGAGTTTGGTTTCCGTCCGAGAAAGTATATGTGGTGGTAGAGTGGGTCAGTTTTCCCCATTCCGGGTAGAAATGAACATACCATGTGGCAGTGCCGCTTGGTGTAAAATTCAGACTTTCTTCTTTCTGTCCATTGCCGTTTGTGCATTGGTCAGCACAGCAGAACTCATCTGCTATTCCTTCTTCGGAACGCGCTATCTGAACTGTCAACGGACCATTGGCGAGCAACGAACCGCTTATCTTGAACACACGTTTCTCGCTCAGCGGATCTTCCTCGGCTTCCGTCAAACTAATCTGCATGCCTGCAGCATCTATTTCGCCATGACCATCTACACTGACAATCAATGCGTTAGCATTATTCATGCCCAATAGACATAGGGCTGCTAAAATCAATTTTCTTTTCATATGCTTGTACTATATGGTTATCGTTTGGATCGGATAGAACTTTCAATATACTCAGGTGCGTACTATCCCATTCCGCTTGAATATCAAAATGATCCTCATTGGCAATCGCGCGTAGCACATGGCGGTGGTAGTACTCCATGTTAACGGAATTATCCGGCATGGCTTGTACTCCTTTCACACTATCTTCTATCAGCCAATAGGACACATTCAGATTTGCGTCCGGCATCGGAGCTATGCTGTCTTTCATCGCCGCATAAACGGCTGTAGCCCATTCATTGGGATAAATGAACCATTCTCCGCCATAGCGCTTCATGTCAATATTCCCAGTGGGGAAAGGAGTAGAAGCATCTCCTCCCATCCAACGGTAAATACTATCCGCTGCGGGCGAGGTATAATCGTATTTGCCTTGCGTAAACGGGTTTGAAGCGGGGTGGAGGGAAACGACGTACAGTTGTTCTTTATACACATCGGCCAATTCCTGCGCCATTTCCGCTGCAGTAGGGCAGTTGACACATCTGAAGCCAGTATATTCTATCAGTACGTGTCTGCGTGTGCCTTGCTTCGTGTCCAGCGGGATCAACTGCTCGTCCTTCGGAATCACATCGCATCCTGTCAGCAACAGGACAAATAATATGATGTACCACCTGTTATTCATTAATATTCAATTCATTAAAACGTGAACGAATAGTTTGCCACTATTCCTTCCATTTGCGGAATATACCGGCAAACACCACCGGAACAGTTGAATCCCTCGCGTGTCTTGGTGTAACCGATGTTTGCACAGTGTGCGCCATAGTTGAATGTCAATCCCGCAGTGTAGTAATGTTTGTTGGTAGCTTCCGCGGCATACCCAATGTTATACATCCATTGCCCGCTTAGTGTCCAATGCTGGTACAGACTCAATTCGTAGAGTGCAAAGATCCACTGACCTCCGTAGTGCGGAGAGAAGAGGTATTGTAGTTCGCCCCGCATCGATACATTATTATTTATCTGTACGCGCGTATCAATCACGCCGATACCGCTTCTCATCAGGCCCTCATGGCCTTCTATGACTTGTCGGTTATAAGTTTGATACATCAGCATGGCGTTGAGCCACCATCGTTTCGTGATTCGTTTATTGAGTTCAATATTTACATCTGTGTAATATTCTCCTTCCGTACCGGTGTCAATGCGCCAAGTGCCGCCTGATGCTACACCGCGGATATGTGCCGCACTGAGTTTGAGGGTAGTGCCGTACTTCCCGCCGAACTGAGTTTTACGCGGCGCAGTATAGCGAACCTCGGCCTGAAACGCCCATTCTCCGTCCGTGTACTGCGTGGCATATGGATAGAGTGACGCAAGCGCGTATGTATGTTGCTGCGCAAAAGCCGGCATGTGGTTAAGCCTTCCAGCCAGGTAGTAGGCGCTGTGCGAAGACCGAAAACTCATGTTATCCGAATATTTGACCTGTGCGAGCAGTGCGAGACCTTTGCGCGAATAACCGGCACTGATGTATAGAGCCTGACCATCCCTGTAATCAAAGTTGTTCTCAACAGAAGGATCATTGGCTTTACGTGCATACTCAACCAATAGATCCAGCCCCTTGCACCGAAGCTGTGTACGCACTTCTCCAGCACCGACCCATCGGGGAAAACGGTATCTGTACCACTGGTCTTCGATGATAGTGAGTACTGTATCTTCGGCTTCGTATTTGGATACCCAACTTCCTCCGACGCACCATGTCATTCCATTATTCTGCATGGCCGGAATCCATTCATCGATGTTCAGTTCAATGTCTGCTCCGAGCGCTGCGTCCTGCTTGTAGTTCCATCCCCAGGCTTTGTCTTTATAACAATTCCAGTACCGCCGTTGCTTGCCTCCGAGAGCAGTTAAGCGGATTCCTCGGTATGGCGAGACTTCAATTTTTGCGCCACGAAGAGCACCATCTATACCCAATGCGCGGTCTTCGTATAAGTTTAGTGTCAATCCAGAACCAAACTGGCCATAGACATCTCCGACTGTGATTTCGCCCCACGTGAAAGCAGCAGCGAGGGAAAGGTGGCTCAATCCGTATCCTTTGAAATCTTCTTCATATCCCGGTAGAGGCCATTGGTTCAGTTCGAATCGAGTCTTGGCTCGCAGCGAACGGAAGGATGTGGTTTTACCCGGTTCGGAGTCTTGCTCCGAGTCAGGCGTTTTCACCCAGTTTACTCCAAAATCGAGATAGGAGTTGGAGTGATACATCACCGGTTTCCAATCCAAAAGTCCGTCATGCTGAATGGCACCGCTGACAAAGACGGTGTCATTGGCGCAGAGGAGAAGCGGCGCAAGCAGACTAACGCAGATATGTAGGAATCTCCATTTCATCGCCTTGGGTGTATCCGGCGTGATTGTATACGATTTTTCCTTTTCTGTCAATGATAAACATGTGTGGCACGTTTTGGACGTTCATCGCCCTTTTGAGCGCGCCGTTGGGATCGAGTAGTACCTTAAAATCCCATCCGTATCCGTTGACAAGAGGTGCTACTTTCTGTATGTCCTGCGCCTGATCGATGGAGACGATATAGATCTCCACTCCATATTCGTCCTGCCAGTCCGGGTACAGTTCGTGAATGGCTTTCAGCTCGCGCATACATGGTTTGCACCAAGTGGCGAAGAACGAGATAATAACCGGTTTTCCGCTTTGTGCCAAAATAGCCACGTTGACGTTCTTGCCGTCAATATCGCGCAGCGTGACTTCAGGTAATGCTGCAAAAGAAAACAAGGCGCATGCCGCCAAGAGAAGACTGATACCTAATCGTTTCATTATTATGTCATTTTGCGTGCAAAGGTACAACAATTTTGGGACATATGCAAATTTATTTTATTCAAAAAACACATGCAAAAAGTGTATATATACTATGTA
>JAGCFY010000079.1 GCA_017649845.1 Paludibacteraceae bacterium | reverse complement strand
TCCAAACGACGGTTTCTGCGCTCTACCTCTTTCTTCCATGTAGCCTTCAACGATGCCGTCTTCACTTCCGTCACTCCGGCAGAAAAAATAACGCTCTCGCCTTTCTTCATCGGCAACTCGAAATAACCCGGTACGAGCAGATCCTCCTTGTGGGCATAACCACGTTCGCGCTCCTTGCGATACTCGATGTCTTTGTACCACTGCGGATCATGGTGATACTCGCAGGCTTTGCTGAACTGCATGTACAGATTCGGGAATCCCGGGTACATGCGGTTGTACCTTCCGTTCTCGCAGTCTTCCATGTTCGAGTTGGCAAGCGGGTTCTCGTGCGTCAACTCGTTAACACTTCGGAATGCCAGGAACGGACGGAAACGCAAGGTCGTCGGACTGCCGCTCTCCAGCAAGGTGTAACGAATCAGCACACGCGGTTCGAAACTAACCAGCAGACGTTCTTTCTGGAGCACCATCGCTCCTACGCGGTACGTCGTGCGGGAGATTAACTCGCAGTCAAACTCGCGAATGTACTTGTGTCCGTTCGGACTGAAATGATTCTCGCCGTACTCGTGCAAACCCAAGTTGAACTCCGCGCCATGCTGGATAACAGTCTCGTCCAGAGAACTGAGAAGAACATAATTGTCTTCGCCCAGCTCCGGAATAGGCATCACCAACTGGCCGTGGTATTTGCGCGTGTTGCAATCGACCAAAGTTGTCGAGTTGTACACGCCTGCACGGTTCGTCCGAATCATCTCTTTCTGAAGCGATCGCTCCAGATTAACAAGTACTGTCTTGTCAAAATTCAGATAACTCATGATTGTGATTTAATATTAAGTAATTGATGTTGTTATTTGTTTCGGGTATTAATACTGTCCGAATGACAGGCGATTAACCGTGTAAATCGGCTACAAACTGCTTGATACGCTGTTCTTCCGCTTTCTTGCAGATCAGCAATGCACCGCCTTGCTCCGCAATAATCATGTCGTTCACACCTTGTACGATCGCTACTTTGCCTTTCTCCAATACCACTACATTGCCTGTCGCTTCATAGAAATTAGCAACGCTGTGGAGACTCACGTTCTGTTGTGCGTCTTTCTCGCTTAACTCATACAAACTGCCCCATGTGCCCAAATCGCTCCAGCCGAAACTGGAAGGAATGACATACACATTATCCGCTTTCTCCATCACGCCGTAGTCAATCGAGATATTCGGGCATTTAGGGAAAATATCTTCAATAAAGGCTTCCTCTTCCGCTGTCCCCATCAGCAGTTCGCCTTCGCGGAAACGGTCTGCCACTTCCGGCAAATAAATGCGGAAAGCTTTGCTTATCGTCTCCAGACTCCAGATGAAAATACCGCTGTTCCATAGGAAATCGCCGCTGTCCAGAAATACTTTCGCCATCTCCAGATTAGGCTTCTCTGTAAATGTCTTCACCGGATAAATACCCTCTGTACTTTGTATGTCGTCCTTTTGTGTAGTATGGTACTGAATATATCCATACCCTGTCTCCGGTCTTGTCGGTTGCATTCCCAAGGTGCATATGGCCTTGTTTCTGCTTACAAAATCAAATGCCTTGCTGATGGTCTGCCTGAATTTGTCTTCCTCCAATATCAGATGGTCGCTGGCTGCAACTACGATATTTGCCTGCATTTCCGTGCAACTCCAGTCTTGATTCTTAACCGTCATCGGCTCTTTGCCTTCGCGTTTCCTTGCCTCGCTTGCCCGGTTCAGACAGATTGCGCGTATATGCGCGGTCGCATACGCGATACAAGGCGCCGTATTTCTGCGAGCAGGCTCGCACAAAATTTGACTCTCTGCCAAATCCGGCACTTGCTCCAGTATCATCTGCTTGTAGGCTACATTCGTCACGATAAACATATTCTCTATCGGAATCAACGGACGAAAACGATCTACTGTCATCTGTAGCAAACTTCTACCCGTGCCGAAAAAGTCCAGAAACTGCTTCGGCTTCTCTTCCCTGCTGAATGGCCAGAAACGGCTTCCTACGCCGCCTGCCATAATCACGCAATAATTGTTTTTGTTGTCTGTCATGTATGCTTTAATGTGTTTTAATGGTACTCAAAGATTGTGCGCGACTCGTTCACGACTCATTTACGACTCTTTACCGTATCCCGGTATACCCTATATATACATAGTATATATCCCGTGATTTTTAATTTGGCCGTTATATGCACCTGTTCAAAAAGTGTGCAAATATACAATATTTTTTTTATATGTGCAAGCGCGCGCGAAAATTATTTGTAAAAATGTGCGCTTTTTGGCTAAAAATACAAAAATATTTTTGTATGTCATTTCTTTTTACTACTTTTGTGACCTAAATGCGAAAAATGGACTTTTTGATAAAAAATAAAATCGTAAATGCGAAGTTGACAATCCTGACTTTGGTAGTGCTCGCTTGCATGGCATGCAACCGGGTTTCTACGCCGCGTCCTTACGGCTATTACCGTATCGCTACACCCGATACAGCCTATGTCGATTTCGCGAAATCACAAGGTAACTATCCCTATACTTTCGCGCTTTCGAAAAACGCAGTTGTAGAGCCACGGACGGATGTGAATGAACCTTACTGGATCAATATCGTCTATCCCGCGCTGAATGCCACAATCCACTGCTCATACAAACCGGTACGAAACAACTTGCGCGAACTGACAAACGATGCACTCGAGTTCGTTTATCGTAATGCTTCGTTCGCCACCGCAATCCCTGAAAGGGATTATATGCATCCGGAAGCAAATGTGTACGGCGTGTTGTTTGATCTGGAAGGAAATACAGCTTCATCGTGCCAGTTCTTCGTTACGGATTCTACACGCAATTTCTTCCGCGCCTCGGTCTATTGCAATTGCCCGCCGAATGCGGATTCGCTCGCGCCGGTATATCAATATCTCCGCACAGATATAATTAAAATGGTCGAATCGTTCGAGTGGACAAAATAATGATTTTGAATTCGGAACATAAAGCGTTGGCTCTTCTTCTCGATCCTGAGAAAGCAGACCTGAATGCCCTCCCGATTTCATCGGAAGTACATCCGGATTATATCTTTGTAGGCGGTTCCACGGGCGGAGATACTACGGCTTTTGTCCGGGAGTTAAAATCCAAAATCGCAAATCTGAAATCGAAGATCCCTGTCATTCTTTTTCCGGGAAATTCGTCACAGTTTACACCCGAAGCGGATGCCATTCTTTTCCTCTCTTTGCTATCCGGAAATAACCCTGAATATCTTGTGAATCAGCAGATTAAATCGGCACGTGCTATATCGGAATCGAAGATTGATTTCGTCCCAACAGCCTATATCTTGATTGACGGAGGAGTGGAGACTTCTACGATGCGTGTTACCGGAACGAAACCGCTTGATCCTGCAGATGTGGATACGATCGTAAATACCTGTATCGCAGCAGAACTGATGGGTAAAAAGGCCATCTATCTCGAAGCCGGATCCGGAGCTGTCAATCCTGTGTCTGCAGATATCATTCGTGCTGTCCGAAACCGCACGTCCGTCACGCTTGTCGTAGGCGGAGGTATTCGTACACCCGAAGCGATGAATACGGCCTATAATGCCGGCGCAGATATAGTGGTAATAGGAAATCATTTCGAATCGCATCCGGAAACGTTAAAAGATTTTTGTCTGACTTGTCCGACAAATCCGATTCGTCCGAATTCTGCCGACGACGAGAAATACATGCGCCTGGCGCTTGCCGAAGCACGTAAAGCACTTGCGGTAGACGAGATCCCTGTCGGATGCGTTATTGTCTCCCAAAATCAAATCATCGGACGGGGACATAACTTGACCGAAACGCTTTCTGATGTCACGGCGCATGCCGAGATACAGGCCATCACAGCAGCGGCTCAAACGCTTGGAGGCAAATATCTGCCGGATGCTACGCTTTATGTTACGGTCGAACCGTGTGTGATGTGCGCCGGAGCTATCGGATGGGCGCAGATAGCACGCATCGTCTATGGCGCTCCGGATCCCAAACGCGGCTTTGCCGCATATGCACCCAAAGCCTTTCACCCGAAGGCGCAAATTACATCCGGCGTATTGGAATCCGAATGCCGCGAACTGATACAGGAATTCTTTAAATCGAAACGATAATGAAAAAGTGGTTAAATGACAAAATGATCAACACAGCCTTGAGACTTGGTGCAGTGGCTTTGTTGGCAGCGGTGTTGGTTTTGCTCTTCCCGCGGTATAACAATGCCTTCCGCTATCATTATGAAGTGGGAAAACCATGGGGATATACTACGCTCACGGCTGATTTTGACTTCCCGATTTATAAAACAGACGAGCAACTGGAGAAAGATCAGAAACAACTGCTTTCCTCCTTCGCTCCTTATTTTAAATATGTCCCGCGCGTACAGAGAGAAGTAAAAGTGATATCTCTCGCTACGATGGAGTGGGTGCAAGCGGAAGGATATACCCGAATAGCGATCAATCAGTACAAATATCCGCTGTCTGAAGTCTATACGCCGATGACAGCGCATAAAAAATTCGGCTATGATTGCGCTATCAACTTAGTTCTTGATACAATACGTACGGAGGATATGCGGACCAAACTGCTTGCTACGGTTTCGCCTACGCAAGGTATGGTCCAAAAAGGAGAGAAAATCATCGAAAAAGGTGAAATCGTCACAGAGCGGGACTACCAGATATTGCAATCTTTACGTCGCGCTTACGAAGATGAATCGCTTGGTCATCGCCAGCGCACGCTCTCTATCTTTGGTGAAGCGTTACTGGTTGTGCTGTTCTTGTGTTTGTTCATCATCTATCTTTATGTCTTCCGCATCGCTTATCTGCGCAGCACTTCTACCGTGCTTTTCTTCTGCCTGCAGATGTTTATTGTGATTGCGTTGGCATGCCTGGCGTTGCGGTTTAATCTCTCGGTATATCTTATTCCATTCGCTTGGGTACCGATTTTGACGCGTGTCTTCTTTGATTCCAGAACGGCTCTCTTCCTGCATTTTACAACGATATTGATCACTTCGATTGTTGTTCCGGCACCGGTAGAGTTTTTCTTCATTCAGATAGTGGTAGGAATGGTTGCGGTCTCGTCGCTTTCCGATATGACACGCCGTGCTCAACTCTTCCAGACAGCAGCATGGATCTTCCTTGCGCAGAGTGTGGCATATACAGCACTCACTTTCGCGCAAACAGGAGTCTGGTCGTCCATTGACTTGTGGATGTATCTCTATTTCTTCATCTGCGGCTTGCTTACTGTAGGTTGTTATGGTTTGATCTATATGTTTGAGAAGATGTTCCGCTTCATTTCGTCCATCACTCTGGTCGAACTGACGGATATCAACTCCGAACTCCTTCATACACTCGCAGAGCGCGCTCCCGGTACGTTCCAGCATTCCATGCAAGTCTCCAACCTTGCTGCGGAAGCAGCCAAAGCAATCGGAGCCAACGCATTGTTAGTTCGTACAGGTGCACTCTATCACGATATAGGTAAAATGACAGATCCGCTCTACTATGTAGAGAATCAAACCGGAACAGAGAATCCGCTGCTCAAGATGGATCCGCGCGATGCGGCACAAGTAGTCATCGCGCATGTGACGGAGGGAGAGAAAATAGCACGCAGAAACCATCTGCCTGAAGTGGTAATCAATTTTATCACTACCCATCACGGCACTTCTCTTGTGCGCTATTTCTATAATACCTATTGTAACGCGCATCCTAAAGAGAAAGTGGATGAATCGCTCTTCCGTTATCCCGGAGCAAAACCGACTACAAAAGAAGGAGCGATTCTGATGATGGCAGATGCTATTGAAGCGCGTTCGCGCAGCCTCGCAGAGTTCACAGAGGCCGCTATCACAGAAGCAGTCAATCAAATGATTGATGCGCAGATAGCAGATGGACAATTCGCCGAGACACCGCTCTCGTTCAAAGATGTGGAAGATATCCGTCGTGTCTTCACGGCGCGTCTCATCGCCATGAACCATCATCGTATTTCTTATCCTACTTTGAATAAATGATAACAAAACCGCTCTATCTTGCGCCGATGGAGGATGTTACTGATCCTGCCTTCCGAATGCTGTGCAAGCGTTTTGGAGCGGATAGAGTATATACCGAGTTTGTCAATGCTGATGCGCTCGTACGTGATATAACTTCTACTACCCGCAAACTGACCATTCATGACGAGGAACGACCCGTAGCGATTCAGATTTATGGCCGTGAACCCGAAGCTATGGCAGATGCTGCGCGAATAGTAGAGCAGGCGCATCCGGACTTCATTGATATCAATTTCGGCTGCCCGGTTAAGAAAGTGGCGGGCAAAGGTGCCGGAGCGGGATTGCTCAAAGATGTGCCTAAAATGCTGGAGATAACGAAAGCCGTTGTCAATGCAGTTCATACTCCTGTTACCGCCAAAACGCGCCTCGGATGGGATGAAAATTCCCTCTATCTGGACGATGGCACGCCTTTTATCGTAGATCTCGCGGAGCGCTTGCAGGATTGCGGTATTCAGGAACTGGCAATCCACGGTCGTACGAGATCGCAGATGTACCGCGGAGAAGCAGACTGGACGCTTATCGGAGAAGTGAAAAACAACCCTCGCATACACATTCCTATCATAGGCAACGGGGATGTGTGCACGCCCGAACGCGCAAGAGAATGTTTTGATACGTACGGAGTGGATGCTATCATGATCGGTCGTGCTACTTTCGGAGCGCCTTGGCTCTTCGCTGAGATGAAAGGACTTCCTGCGCCGCAGTCTATGGCAGAAAAAGTAGCTGTGCTCAAAGAGCACGTTTTGGCTTCCATAGCTTGGTGCGGTAATGACGAACGAAAAGGAATCATCCATTCCCGGCGTCATTTTGCCGCTTCGCCGGTATTCAAAGGACTCGCGGATTTTAAACAAACGCGAATAGCTCTTCTGCGCGCAGATACCAAAGAAGAAGTTTTCGCAATCATGGATGAAATAGTAGAAAAATGGGGAAATTGTAAATTGAGAATTGTGAATTGTGAATTTGAAAAAACTATTTGACTCCCACGCCCTTTGGCTTTCGATGCTTATAGGATGTCTGGGTTATAAACTTTTTCTGCCTTTGGCTCCGGTCTTGCCGTGGCTCATCTTCGGTATGCTTTTCTTCACTTTCTGCAAAGTGAATCCGCTGGACCTGCGCCTGCATAAATGGCATGGTGTGGTTCTTTTTACGCAGATAGTACTGAGTGTTGTTACCTACACAGGTATTCTATATCTGACTGATGATATGGTGCTGGCGCAGGGATTGCTGATGTGTTTTATCATGCCTACTGCTACTGCCGCACCGATTATTGCAGGTAAACTCGGAGGATCAATCCAGAACCTCACTACCTTTACGCTCCTTTCTAATTTCGCTACGTCAATTATTGTGCCTGTTCTTTTCCCGCTGATCAATCCTGCTAC
>JAGCFY010000007.1 GCA_017649845.1 Paludibacteraceae bacterium | reverse complement strand
GGCACAATAGGAATCGACCAGCGAAGCTTTTCCTTCTCTGATCGATTTGATTTCCGTACCGAAGAGTTGAATACCCGCTACGTAGCGGTCAAGAATGATATATTCAAATTTCGCTTTCTTGTTTAGTATCCGTATCTCGCTCTGCTTCCTCATCCTTCGTCTTTTGGCTTTCTACTTTCCTGTACTTCTTCTGTCTCTGCTCCCATCGTTCGCGGGCATACTGCTGCATATCAATGACGGTGTCGTTCTCATCAATAATCTCAAGGCCAAAGATGGTTTCAATAATATCTTCGAGCGTCAGAATACCTACGAACATACCGTATTCGTCAATTACCTGCGCAATCTGGCTCTTCTGTTTCAGCATACTATCAAAGATAGTGCCGAGCGTCAGATCCTGGTCAAAAGCAGGCAACGGGCGTTTGATGCCACCGAGAGTTTTACGGAAGTGGTCCTCCGTCAGTTCCTCCAAGGCATCATTGCGCAGTACATAGCCGGTAATATACTCCGGTGCTTCTGGTTTATAGAGCGGGATACGCGAGAAATGATCGTATTCATCGTTGTCGTAATAAGCCCGCAGCGTCATGTTCTCCGGCGCTATCTTCGCCACTACGCGCGGCGTCATCACATCGTAAGCATGGATAGAGTCAAGCCTCATGAGATTGGAGAAAATCTTATTCTCGTCCTCGTCCACCACTCCTTCTTCTTCCCCTACATTGACCATGGACAATACCTCTTCACGCGATACAGACGGTTCATCTTCATTATCCGGGAACATGCGAGTGATCAGCTCTACCAGCAGCACAAACGGATAGAGGATAAATATCAATGCCCGAATCGTCAGGGCTGTAAAACCCATCAAATTACGCCAATACGTAGTGCCGATGACCTTCGGGATAATCTCCGAAAAGACGAGAATCAAGATCGTAGTGATAGCAGAAACGAGTCCGAACCATTTCGATCCGAACACGGCGGTGGCCTGCATACCTACGCCGGCAGCACCGATAGTGTTGGCAATTGTATTGAGTGACAGGATGGCCGCTAAAGGACGACCTGTGTCCTCCTTATAACTGCTCATCAGCGTAGCCGGAGTATAACCCTCCTCTTCACGCAAATTGATATAACTGATCGACGTCGTCATCAGCACCGATTCCAGTACGGAACAGAGAAAACTGATGGCCATAGAGCCGAATAAAAATAACAAAAGTAATCCCATATTCTATGTCCGAGAACGGACGATCTCAAAATCGAGCGCAAAATTACTGCTTTTTTTTGAGATACGCAAACATTTACTGATTTTTATTTAAATAATCTCTTTTTCGTACTTAGCAATACAATCACCGCTGTGACAGCGGATAATGTATCGCTTGCAGGAATAGACCACCATACGCCATCCAGCGGATCTGTGAACGCCAAAGGTAGCAGCAGAGCCAGCGGAATAAGATAGATCACCTGCCTTGTGAGACTCAGGAAAATAGCCTTTCCTGCCTTGCCTATCGAGGTGAAGAGGTTACCGGTAACCATCTGAAATCCAATAATCAGCATGGACGAACAGATGATGCGCATGGGGCGTATCGTTTGGGCGATGAGCGCTGCGTCATGCGTGAACATCCGGGTCATTACATCCGGGAAACATTCGCCCAAGATGAATACAGAGGCCATCACTCCCGTTGCATATGCACATGTGACGTAGAAGATCCGCAATACGCGGTCCGGGCGTTTCGCCCCGTAGTTATAGCCGGCGATAGGTTGCATTCCCTGATTCAACCCCATCACCATCATGGCAAAGACGAACGTAAGACGGTTAATCACACCATACGACGCGATGGCCATGTCTCCGCCGAAATTCTTCAGCTGGTTATTGATAATGATCACTACGAAACAATGCGCTATATTGTATAAAAACGGCGACATGCCGATAGCTAATGCCCTGCCTGTGATATGCCTGTTGAGCCGCCAAATACCTCGATGAAACCGAACTAATTCGTTTTTGTCGAAGAATTTTGTGATTTGCCATACCACAGCCACAGCTTGGCTGATGACGGTGGCTAATGCTGCTCCGCGGACTCCCATCTCCATGCCGAAAATAAACACGGGATCCAGAATGATATTAATCAGCACGGCTACTATAGTTGCTGTCATGGAGAATCGCGGATGTCCGGCAGAACGCAGCATGGCGTTCAACCCGAAATAGATATGGGTTAAGATATTCCCGAAAAGGATAATCTCCATGTAGTCATGCGCATAGCCGAGTGTGTCCTCGCTTGCCCCGAAGGCCATCAGGATAGGGTCGAGCCAGATCAAACCTATCGCCATCACAATCGCCGAGAGAATGATATTGAGCACAATCACATTACCCAGTACGCGGTTTGCTTTGTCGTAGTCTTTTTCGCCCAGATAGATAGCCAGCAGAGACGAAGCACCTACTCCTACCAGACTGCCAAAGGCAGCGCATATATCCATGAATGGTTTGGCCACCGTGAGCGCACCTAATGCCAATGCTCCGCAGCCATGACCGATATAGATGGTGTCTACGATATTATACAGCGAAGTGGCCGTCATGGCAATGATGGCGGGCAAAGCGTATTTCCATAGCAGTCTATGGATAGGAGCTGTGTCTAATTCTGTAGTTCGCGACATCTTCAGTTCTTTATTCTTTTTACGATCTCATCGAAGAAAATCGCTGCCGGATGACCTGCTTGCAGCACGATCGGTGTACCTTCATCTCCCCCCTCGCG
>JAGCFY010000078.1 GCA_017649845.1 Paludibacteraceae bacterium | reverse complement strand
TAATTCAAAATTTCTTCGTACCTTTGCACGCTTTTTCCATCGGGGCCCCCGGAACAAACCAACGAAGTGTTTGTTATGGGGAGAGCGTAGCGCAAGGTGAAAATTCATATGAGCGACGAGGTCGCGAGTCGTATTGAGCCTTAGCGTAAGCGAGCGGCATTGGCGGAATTGGTAGACGCGCCAGACTTAGGATCTGGTTCCGAGAGGAGTGAAAGTTCGAGTCTTTTATGCCGCACATAATGAATGATACGATTCTATGAAGTATAAATCTATCTTGTTTGTTCTTGTGGCGCTGCTGGCTGTTTCATGCGATATGGCAACGGTCGTTTCGCCTCGTATTGTTGCATCTAACCAGCTGGTGCGCACCTCCATCACAGGGGAGAGAGATACTATTTTGTTTAGTGACTCGCTGAATATCGGTGATACGGTGCAAATGGGGATATTGCTCAACGGATACTACGATTATCTCGTCTCCTTTGCGGCTACTGCGGATACAGACAAAGTCCATCTCTCTGTTGCCTGGCCGGATTCGTTAGGGGGAACAACGGATGCTTCCGACCCCGAGCATGCCAAGTTGGTCTTTGTGCCGGATAGTGTGTATTCTTGTTTGACGACGCTGAGTTATGTGCCGGTAAGCCCGGGCGTACACCCGATTAATCTCGTGCTTACTTCGGCTGCGAAAGCACCTTATTCGCAGTCCGCCGCGCAATTTTACATAGCGGTCAGGAAACCCTAATCTTCCAGCCCTTTCGCTTCCTTCCAAAGCTCGTCCATCTCGTCTAACGACATATCTTTTAACTCGCGTCCTTGTTCTTTGGCGCGAGTTTCTATATAGTTAAACCGCTTGATGAATTTCAAATTGGTCCGCTCCAGGGCATTATCCGGCTTGATCTTGTATAGTCTTGCCGCATTAATCATCGCAAACAGCAGATCCCCGAACTCCGCCTCCATTTCCTTTGTACATGGTACATCGTCCTTCGCACTTAGGACTGCCTCTTCAAACTCCGCTATCTCTTCCTTCACTTTCGCCCAGACATCCTCTTTCTTCTCCCAGTCAAAGCCTACGTTCGCCACTTTGTCCTGAATCCGGTAAGCCTTCACGAGACTCGGCAGGCTGTCGGGTATTCCGCCCAGAACGGTTTTGTTGCCGCCTTTCTCTTTCAGTTTCACCTGTTCCCATAGATGACTAACATCCTCTGCGTTCTTGGCCGCTTCGTCGCCATATACATGCGGATGCCGGAAGATTAATTTGTCTGATATCCTGTTGCAAACATCGGCGATGTCGAAATAATCGCGCGGCTCGTCTTCCGCGGCCGAGCCGGAGAAATTCCATTTCTCTTCCGAACCCATCTTGGCGTAGAAAACGACGTGTAGCAGCACATCGCCTAACTCTTTGCTGATCTCCGTCATGTCATGCCGGCTGATGGCGGTGGCGAGTTCAAAAGTCTCTTCTATCGTGTTCTGCCGCAGGCTGTCAAAGGTCTGTTTCCGGTCCCACGGACATTTCTCGCGCAGGTCATCCATGATGTCTAACAGACGACCGAATGCCTTCAGTTGCTCTTCTCTACTGCTCATAATTATGCATGGTTAAATTGCCTTTGTTATCGAGTTTGGCGTACGTCCATAGCTTGAAGCAGTCACCTAAAATTACAATGCGGCTGCCACTTGCTATCTGCAAATCCAACTCGATATGCCGGTGCCCGAAAATATAGTAGTCGCGGTGGTTTTGCTGTTTCTCCTGATCTTTGGCAAAGAGCACTAACTCTTCTTTGTCTTCTCCTTTATACGGACAGGGATTGGCGATCTCCTTGAGACGGCTCTTCTTGGCCCAGTTGTACCCGAACTTGTTGCCCAGATGCGGAGGCAGGCAGCGGAAACAGAACTGAAGGAACGGGCTGTTGAATATTTTGCGAAGCATCATGAACCGTTTGATCTTCTTTTGTACGCTCTTGGGGTACAATTTCTCCCATCTCTCGGGCAATAAACCGTCTCCGTGAGCCAGATAGATCGCTTTGCCGTAACGGATAATAGTACACGGCTCATAGTGTATCTCGGCTCCGGTGAGTTGCGCCAGACCGCCAAAAGTCCACAGGTCATGATTGCCCACGAACATATGGATATGAATGCCTTTCTTGGCTAACTTGCGCAGCTCTTTGCAGAAAGGATGGTACTGTCTCTTCGATTTGTCATGGATGAAATATTCCATCCAGAAATCGAACATGTCGCCCAGCATATAGATGGATACGGCATCTTTGCTCATCTCCTCCAACAGGTCAATCAACTTCTTCTGATGAGCCCAGCCGCGATCTATCGCCAGGCTGCCTAAATGTGCATCGCTAAGAAAATATATCATAAAAATCCGAGTTCAAGTTTGGCTTCTTCGCTCATCATATCTTTGGTCCATTCCGGCTCAAAGACAATGTTTACATTCACTTCTTTAATGCCTTCTACGCTACCTACTTTCTGGCGGATATCCTCTACCAGAAAATCACCCGCAGGACAAGACGGCGCAGTCAGCGTCATCGTTATTTCGCATACACCGTCGTCCTTCGTTTCTATGCCGTAAATCAATCCCAAATCATAGATATTCACCGGTATTTCGGGATCATATACGGTCTTTAGCATACGCAGTATGGCTTCTTCTTTCTCCAAAAATTCATTCATTGTCTTCGTTTCGCCGTAAAAACGGCGACAAAGGTACTACAATTTTTTGACATACGCAAATAAATCTGCCATTTTGGCAGAAATTTCCTGCTGGCACGGATATTGACAATACAGAAATAGCAAATTAAAATACACAAAGATATGAGTAAAGGTACTATTGGGGTTACATCTGATAATATTTTCCCCGTCATTAAGAAATTTTTGTATTCGGATCATGAGATCTTCCTTCGTGAGTTGATCTCCAATGCCGTAGATGCTACTGCGAAACTCAAAACGCTTTCTTCGGTAGGCGAAGTGAAAGGCGATTTGGGCGATACGCGCGTACGCGTGTTTATCAATAAGGAGAAGAAGACGCTTACCGTCTCTGATCACGGGGTGGGAATGACCGCTGAGGAAGTGGACCGGTATATCAACCAGATCGCTTTCTCTGGTGCGGAAGAGTTCCTCGCCCGATACAAGGACAAAGCCGAAGCTATTATCGGTCATTTCGGTCTCGGTTTCTATTCCGCTTTCATGGTTTCCAAAAAGGTGGAGATTTTCTCGCAATCTTATCAGGAGGATGCCAAGGCTGTCCACTGGTCATGCGAGGGCGATCCGGAATATACGATGGAAGATACAATTAAGGCCGAGCGTGGAACGGATATCGTGCTGCATATAGATGACGAGTTCTCACAATACCTCGAGGATGCTACGATCGAGGGCCTGCTGAAGAAATACTGCAAGTTCCTGCCCGTGGAGATCGCTTTCGGCAAGAAAAAAGAATGGAAAGACGGCAAAGAGGTGGAACTCGACGAGGAGAATATCATCAATGATATCAACCCTGCCTGGACACGCAAACCGGCTGATTTGACAGACGAGGACTACGATAAATTCTACCATGAGTTGTACCCGATGCAGATGGAT
Source organism: Paludibacteraceae bacterium (assembly GCA_017649845.1). Classification (GTDB taxonomy): domain Bacteria; phylum Bacteroidota; class Bacteroidia; order Bacteroidales; family Paludibacteraceae; genus Colicola. The sequence continues at coordinate 6,667 of JAGCFY010000078.1, read as the reverse complement.
GAGCCGCTATTCCATATCCATCTCAATGTGGATTACCCCTTCAATCTCACGGGTATCCTCTATTTCCCGAAGATCAAATCGAATCTTGATGTCCATCGCAATAAGATCCAGTTGTATTGCAACCAGGTCTATGTGACGGACGAAGTGGAGAATATCGTACCGGAGTACCTGACGCTGCTGCACGGCGTGATCGATTCCCCGGATATCCCGCTGAATGTCAGCCGCTCCTATCTGCAGTCCGATAATAACGTCAAGAAAATCAGCGGATATATCACCAAGAAAGTCGCTGACAAGTTGGCGGAGTTATACAAAGCCGACAAGGAGGAGTTTGCCAAGAAATGGGATGATATCAAGATGTTTATCCAGTTCGGTATGCTTACCGATGAGAAATTCTATGAGAAAGCCAAAGAATTTGCGCTCTATAAGTCCATCGACGGCAAATATGCTACATTCGAGGAATACAAGGCGCAGGTAAAAGAGGCGCAGACCGATAAGGACGGCAATCTCGTGCTTCTCTATACCAACGACCCGGATGCGCATTACACCTATATCGAGCGGGCGAAAGCGAAAGGATATGATGTGCTGCTCATGGACGGCGAACTTGATGTGCATGTCATGAGCCAGGCGGAACAAAAAGCTATGATGGCCGGAGAGGAGGGAGAGAAGTTGCGCTTCGTCAGAATAGACAGCGACACCATCGAGAACCTCATCAAGAAAGAGGAGACAGCGAAAGACGAACTCTCCGACGAGCAGCGCGAAGGCTTGCGCAAAGCCTTTGAAGGCTTGCTGCCGACGGATGCGGATAAACTCAAATACAATGTCGTCTGCGAGCCGGCTGCGGCGGATGCGCTGCCTGTATTCCTGACCCAGAACGAGTTCATGCGCCGGATGAAAGAGATGTCCGCGCACCAGCAGGGCATGTCCTTCTACGGCCAGATGCCGGATAGCTACAACCTCGTGGTCAATACCGCTCATCCGGCTATTCAGGCCCTGATAGACAAAACCGAAGGACAAGAGGAGCGGATGAAACAGCTCATCGATATCGCCCTTTTGGCCTCCGGTCTGCTGAAAGGCGAAGCACTCGCCAAGTTCGTCAACCGCTCTGTCGAGTTGCTGTAAAAAAAGAAAAAGTTCCCGTTTGCGCGGGAACTTTTTTAGTATCCTAGTGTCCTTCTAGTCTTTCCGCTCGACAACACTGTCGAGGAATCCCATCTGGATGGCCTCGTCGGCTTTCATCCAGTTGTCGCGGTCGCAGAGCGCTTCGATCTCTTCTACACTCTTGCCGCTGTTCTCTGCCAGCACTTTGTATAAGTCCAGTTTCAGGTTCTCCATCTCTTTGAGATGGATGGCCTGATCTTTGAAGGTCGAATAACCTATTCCGGAACTCGGCTGATGGATCATGAATCGCGAGTAGGGCAGAGCGGTGCGGTGTCCTTTCTCGCCGCTCGAGGCGATCACGGCACCCATCGAAGCCGCCAGACCCAATACGGTCGTATAAACCGGCGATTTGATAAATTTCATCACGGAGATCAGCTCAAGACCCGAGTAACACTCGCCGCCTCCCGAATTGATATAGAGGTGAATAGGGTCGTGGTTCAGCGAATCCAGGAAGAGCAACTGGGCTACCAGCGTATCCATCGTGTCGCCTACTACCTCTCCGCTGAGGAAGAGGATGCGGTCCATCATCAAGCGGCTGAATACATCCAGTTGGGTGATATTCAACTGACGCTCTTCGATGATATACGGATTAAAAAGTCTGTCTTTAATATCTTTTTCTGTTTTCATTGCCTTGTAAATTGTGCATTGTACATTGTGCATTGCCTTATAGCCCTTGCACTACCGCGCGGCGTTGAATGCCGTTCATCTTTTTCTGTATCTGCGAATATTCTTCAATCACTTCTTTTTGCAGGGAAGGTTGTATATTATTCAGCGATGTACACATCAGCTCGTGGCTGATAGGCTTGCGTGTGAAGGCTGCGGTCATAGCGGCATCATTGACGATAAACGCGATATCGGAAGCGATATACCCTTCGGTTTTCGCAGCGTATTCATCGATATTGATGTCTTCCGTTGTGGGGCGTTTGGCCAGATACATCTTAAACATCTCTTTACGCGCTTCCATATCCGGCAGCGGTACAAAGACCTGTTTGTCAATTCGTCCTGTACGAAGGATGGCAGGATCGATCTTGTCCGGCCGGTTGCTGGTAGCGATGATGAAGATCCCTTTCTTCGCGCAGTTGTTCATCTGGGCGAGGAACTCGTTCACTTCGCCGGACTGATACTCGCTTCCGTGCGCTCCGCGAATCGGAACGAGAGCGTCGAACTCGTCGAAACAAATTACGATAGGGCTGTTTTTCTCTGCTTTGGCAAATAGTTTCTGGATCTTCGCTTCGGTGCCGTGTACCAGGCTGCTGCCTATATCGGAGGATTTGACGAGCATGAAGTTAAACTTCGTCTCTTCCGCAAATTTCTCCGCGAAGAAGGTCTTGCCGCATCCCGGAGGACCGTAGAGCAACATGCCGTTAGGCGGGGTGATACGGTATTGCTCGGCTATTTCTTTGTTCTCGATCATGAAGATCACTTTCTGCGTCAGGTAGTCTTTCAGTTCCTGCATGCCGGCGATGTCTGCAAAGCCGTTACCTCCGCCGCGGCGAATCTCTATCGGCAGATCGTCGTCGCCGTCTTGCGCACCTTGCCCTTTGCCTCCATCGCCCATATTGCCACGTCCGGAATCGGTCCGTTTGCCTCCCTGCTCACCGCCTTCGGGCTGCTTGTCATCTACGACCGCCAGCACGTCATTCACGCTCTTGAAGCGGTCGGAAGCCTTTAGAGCCAGACCATTCTGCAGCAAGTCTTTCACCTTGTTGCCTGCGCCTTCAGGCATCTGAAGCGGATGAGACTGACGGTATTGCCACATCTCTTTGAACCGCTCTTTGTAATCGCCGGTGGCAGCTATATCCAGTTCCCATGGAGCGGAACCCGTAAGCATCGCATAGAGCACAGCGCAAGCGGAGAAGATATCCGTCTGCTGGTCGAAGATACCGACCATCGTCTCTTTTGCGTGATAGAGTACGTCCAGATCATTGGTATCGAATTCTGCGATACCCGCGCAGGGAGTGCATGTATGTCCCAGATCGATAATCACCGCTTCGCCGTTCATCGCATCGTTGAGCACGATGTTGGCGGGAGTGATATCATTGTGACATAGCGGAGTAGCCTGGGAATGCATGTATTGCAGGCCGGTCAGTACGGCGCGGAATACAGCTATCGCTTCCTCTTCGCTCATCGGACCTCCTGTAGCCAGCCGGTCCGCCAGAACCTGGCCTGAGAAATAGTTGGTCAGATAGTATTGGTACGAACCGCTCTCTTTCTCCAGCGTTCCGTCTGCTACGTGGCTGACGATATTGCGATGCTTCAGCACCCGGCAGTATTCGATCTCCCGTACGGTCTTCGTCTCCTCGTTCATCAGTTTGGAGGGGAGGTTATTCAAGATGAATAACTTCAGGAAGAAAGGCCTGTTATCGCCATCCACTACACGGTATGTCTCCGTGTAGTGGTTAGCTTTAATCAGGTTTTGTACGGTATAACCGTTTATTCGTTCTGATGTTGATAATACAGCCATGTGTAGGATTAGTTAAAAATCTCTTTTGCGGTGTCCTCGTAAGCCGAGATCAGGATACGGCAGCAGCGCTCGAAGAAATCGCCTACCTCCGGAGTGGAGTCCACAAACATCTCGATAGACAACCAGAGACGGTCTTTTACCAAGTATGCTTTTACTACCTTGTAGTCACGGGTAATGGTGTTGCAGGCCTCCAGTACTTTCACGCGGTTGTCTTCCAACTCGTAGATATTCGGCATGATAAGACGGAAATAGGTCTCGTCGTCATCCGGCGTGAAATAAATGTGCTTGCCGTTGTAGCGGAAATGTACATCTCCGTCAGAGTCGGTCTCGTGTTTGTAACCCTCGTTGAACAACCATGCATTAATCAAATCTGCTTTCATAATAGTAAAGTTTTTAAAGTTAATAATGAATTATTAATTGTGCAATGTGAATTTTCCTCACAGTTCCAGTGCCTGGCATTTGTATGCCAGATACGATTTCTCTTCGTCGTTGAGCAGAGGCGCCACCTCTTTGTAAACACGCACGTGGTATGCGTTGAGCCAGTCAATCTCGTCTTCTGTCATCAGGCTCATCTCTATGAGACTCGTGTCGTAGAAACAGAGCGTGAGTGTCTCGAAGGCGAGCCATTCGTCCTCGGTCGTCGTGGCTTTGGTCTGTTTGGCGGGGATGACTGTGATCAGGTTCTCCGTCCGGATTCCCCATTTGCCGGTGCGGTATATACCCGGTTCATCGGAGATGATATGACCTGCTTCCAGCGCCGTCGGATTATTGTCCGTCCGTACGTTCTGCGGCCCTTCGTGACATCCCAGGAAATGCCCTACGCCGTGACCTGTGCCATGACCGAACGTGATGCCGGCTTCCCACATATATTGCTTAGCCAGAGCGTCCAGCTGGTTGCCTCTCGTGCCGCGCGGAAAACGCGCACGGGCTAAGGCGATATGTCCTTTCAGCACATAGGTATAGTCGAGTTTCGCTTGCTGCGGAATCCGTCCACCGAGCCATACCGTACGGGTGATGTCCGTCGTGCCATCCAGGTACTGACCGCCCGAATCGAGCAGCAGCATGCCTTCCGGCTTCACCTCCGCGCAGTTCTCTTTCGTTGCTGCATAATGGACGATGGCGCCGTTGCCCTGATAGCCCGCGATCGTGCCGAAGGACTCTTCTACGAAGTTCTCGCCCATGGCGCGGAACTCATGCAGCTTCTCCATCAGATCCCATTCCGTCTGCGTCTTGCCGTCCGCGAACGCCTCTTCCTCGAGCCATTTGAAGAACCGTGTCAGCGCCGCACCATCCTGCCGCATGGCAATCCGTTCGCCCTCGAGTTCTACGGCGTTCTTCTTCGCCTTGTCGATGAGGATAGGGGACTTGGTGTTGATTTTCCGGCAGGCAGCCGGGATAGCTTCGTACAGCGCTTCGTTCACGCGTGCGCCGTCGTAGAACACCGTTCCTTCCAATCCGCGGATATAATCGAAAACCGCTTCGTACGGCTGCATGCTGATATTGTTGAAGTCCAGGTAGTTCTGCGCGGCGGAATCAATCTTGTTGGCATCGACAAACAGCGTACATTGGTCCGCCTCCAATACCACGTAACTGATCACAACCGGGTTGTACTCCACATCGTTTCCGCGGATATTGAGCAGCCATGCTATCTCGTCCAGCGCGCTGATGATAAGCGCATACTTGTTCCCTTGGCTTTTGCACGCCAGGATCTGCCTCATGCGGGACAGTTTGGATTCTACCGTCTCGCCGGCAAAGTCGGCGGAGTAGGGATAGAACTTGTCCTGAGGTATTGCCGGACGGTCTTCCGTCCAGAGCGGTTTGATGAGATCGACGGATTTCACGCCTATTCCGGCTTCTGCCAACTCTTTTTGCATCGCTGCAAACGCATCTACGCTCCACATCTCCGGATTCAATCCCACGAGGATCTCTTTCCCTTTCAGGAGAACAGAAGGGGTCTTTAGCCACTCTGCGATGCTCGGGCAATCCACGTCGCTCTCTCGCATCAGCTCTATTCCTGAGCCTTCCAACTCAATCCCTGCCTGCAGATAATACCGGCTGTCGGTCCATAGCAGCGCGCGATCCATCGTCACTACTACCGTTCCTGACTCGCCGTTGAAGCCGGATATCCACTGCATCTCGTACCAGTGCGATGCCATGTACTCACTTGCGTGCGGATCGTTGCCGGGCACTACATATGCCGCTATTCCCTCCGCTTGCATCAACTCGCGCAAAGCATTTATTCTCTCGCGTACACTCATGTTCTATATAATTTTGCTGCAAATATACTACAAAAAATGCACATAAACAAATTTTAAGAATAAAATTTCGCTATTTTTTGCGTATGTCATTTTTTTTACTAAATTTGCAGCCGATTTTGTAAAATGGAGGAAAATGAGCTCATATTCAGGTGCTTTGCCAGCGGCAGTAGCGGCAACTGTTACTACCTCGGTACACGTCGTCAGGGAATACTGATCGATGCGGGCATTTCTGCGCGGTCGATCCAGAAATACCTGCGGGAGATGGGTCTTGATTTCCAGAACATCATGGGTGTTCTCATTACCCATGACCATGCCGATCATATCCGCGCAGTAGGCACGCTGGGTGAACGCGTCAAGCTGCCGATCTATTCCACGGCGCTTATCCATGACGGTATCGATCGTAACTACGGCGTGCGCGAGAAACTGCGTACCAGCCGGCGGTATTTCGAGAAAGGCAAAGAGTGGGAGCTCTTCGGCATGCGGATCAACACATTTGACATCGAGCATGACTCGACGGAATGCGTAGGATATTGCATCGATTACCTCGGCCAGCGGTTCGTGATTATGACGGACTGCGGCAGCGTGAACGAAGAGATGGAAGCGTATATCCGTACCGCCAACCATCTCGTCATTGAGGCGAACCACGACGAGCATATGTTGCTCAACGGTCCGTATCCCACTTATCTCAAGGAGCGTATCCTCTCCCCGCGGGGACATCAGAGCAATGACACCTGCGGCGAACTGCTGGAGCGCAACTGGCATCCGGATCTAAGAAACGTATGGCTAT
>JAGCFY010000077.1 GCA_017649845.1 Paludibacteraceae bacterium | reverse complement strand
TCCTTTGCCTATCGTCACTCCCGGCATGATGATGGCTCCGATACCGATATGTGCTCCGTCTTTGATCACTATCGGCGCATATTTCAGTTCGCAATCCATTACCGGCTTACCTACCTCGTATTGCGTCAGGTCGCGCTGATGACAAAGCAGCATCACACCTCGCGTCACCCATACGTTTTCCCCTATGGTGATTAGTTCGGGCGCCGAATGATCAATATCTACCGTTGCCGCTATCTTACTACCCTTTCCTATCTTCACTCCAGCCATCTTGTAGAATGGCGTACGTAACTGCGCAGGGAACAGCAATCTCGCGATTCCGAGACATAACCTGTTCCATACGCCTCGGCATACATTACCTATTGTTCGATGATTATTTGCCATATTTTTTACATTCAACTATTGTCATTCATAAAATATCTTCTTTTGCCGTTCTTAAGCGGCTCGAAATGTTCTACATACTCCAATGTAAATTTACATCCTTCTCCGCAAAATCGTTGCATCTCAATTATCAGTTTCGCCTCTTGTGCTTTATTCCACCCATCAGCTACCTCCACTTGCATCTGCACATGAGTTCCGCTTAGTTTCTGGATATCATATGCTTTTACATCGAAGTGCCGCATCAGTATCGTGAATCCCGGCGAAGTAAGCACATGTCCGTTATCCAGCCTCAGCACATCCGATGTACGTCCATATATCTTTTTCAGTACCTGCCCGTTATATCCTTCACTCTTATCACTTAATTCCCCGGCATCTCCATAATTGTATCGCAGCAGCGGGAAAGCCATATTCAGCAAGTTAGTAGCCACTAACGTCCCCTTGCCCGGTTCAAACTCATCTATTATTTCGAGTATGGCGCTATAGCCTACATGATAACTGCCCTGCATCACCTCATATACCGTTACCGCCGCATCGCGTGAGCCGTAGCAATCCATCACACGGCAACCAAAGGCCTTCTCTATTGTCTCGCGATAGATATCCGTTAAGTTCTCTGATGTCGTGAATGCTCCGCGCATATAACTCATATCTATCTGATGATCCAGCGCATATTTCGCCAATAGATATATCGCCGATGCATACCCGTAGATATAATGAATCTGTTCTTTCTTTAGGATATCAATATATTGCAGACAAAGCGCATCATCCAGATTCATGCTGTTCACTGCTTTCTCGTTGCGTATCATATCCAATATCCGACGAGTAAAAGGCGCGTTTTTCTTGAATATAGATGCGCTGCCGAGTGCCATGAATGGATCGCCAAACCGATACCCTGTTGTTCGCCATGCTGCTATCTTATTCGCTGTCACATATCCCCATACATCTTCGCTTACCAGATATTTCATGGGCTCTCCTGTAGTGCCTCCTGTCTGGTCTTTCCTATGCGGGTATAGTGATGCATTGTCCGCTACTATTTCATCATAATGCGTCCGGATATCTTCTTTTGTGAGAATCGGCAGTTTCTGCAAATCAGCTTTAGTGCGGATGTCTTCCGGCTTCAAACCACGTTCATCAAAGATTCGTCTCCAATATACAGTATGATTATATGCCTGATCTACAACTCTGCGCAACTGTGCTTCTTGCCACGCACTAATCTTCTCACGCGACCAAGTATTCATTTCTAGGATGCGATGATACCATACCATGGAGTTCGTTCCTTTGACTTTTTCTGCCAACGGATATATGATGCTTAATCGTATCCACTCATTAAATCTACTCATTACTCTTACCTCTTAGCAATATAATGGAAGCAACATCTCTCGGATGTGATTCCAGTTGTACTTCTTCACTTCCTCATGTGCGGCTTCTATCATCTTGAGGCTTTCCTTTGGATGATTGAGTGCCCATAGCATCTGCTCTGCCATCTGATGACTAATAGTTGCATCTTGATTGATATCGAACAACAGCCCTGTTTTTTGATGCTCTATCATATACGGAACACCACCGACCCTGCTCGATATTACTAATATCCCGGCATTCATCGCTTCCAGTACCGATACCGGCATGTTATCTATTCTTGGCGCGGAAAGGAATATATCATGATCCGCCAAGTACCTATTCATCTCCTCATTAGGCACTTGTCCGGCGAAGCTTACATGCTTCATCTTATTGTCTCTTACGTATTGCTGCAACTCTTCTAATTGCGGACCACTTCCTAAGACGGTCAAACTTGCTCCAGGTATCTGCTGCTGCACCTGTTGAAACGCACGTAGAATACAAGGAATGTTGTATAACTCTCTCAAATGCCGCACGCTGATAAATCGCGGTGCTTTTGGATCCCATTCATGCGTACGCTTGATTTCCGGCAATAATATGATATTAGGTATTACAATGCACGGTATATTGTAGGTTTCAAACACTTTTTCTAAATATCCGTTCAATACGATTACCTTATCTGCCCGGCATAACCATCTCTTCGCAAAAGCCCCGTGTTTGGCGAAATACTCCTCCGCTCCGCCGCCGTGATAGGTTATGATGATGCGTTTCCGCCATATCTTGCCTGCTATTACGCCATATATTATCGGTAACATCCCTCTATCGGAACATCCGTGTATATGCAGTACGTCATATTTCCTTGTGACGAAGATTAACTCTACAAACTTCCATACCCGCTTAGCGATATTTCCCTTTGTTGAGAATATATCTGCCTCATACGGATCACTGTTCACGCAATTATGCAGCATCTCTACTTGTCCCGAGATGCCGCCTACTCCTTCCCGATAATTTGCTATGTATAATATCCTTCTCACCTTACGATTTAACCTTACACTACATCAATCCTCTTCCCCTAAGTTTAAACCAATTCCATCCTATCATAGCCGTTACCATGATAACGCACCAAATAGAAAACATAAATCGTTGCTTCTTCGTCATTCGCGCTGCTCCATATGCAGCCAATACCATCTCCATCGGTACTGCAGGGACATGGAATCGCTCTGCATGCGCAAAAGCACTGAATACCAATATCACCAGATATCCCCCTAACATAGCTACGAGCAAAACGTGCTCCCTCCATCGAGCTTTACGTATGGATCCTCCTTCCAGCAACAATAGGAAGATAGCAAATATCGTCAAACCGGACATTATATTCTTTACCACCAATCCGCCATGGATCATTCGTAAAGTCTCCTGTCCTTCTGTTTCTACCATCGTTGGAAAAGGAAGCGTGAAGATAAAGGGAGCAAATACGGCAGCACTCGCATTTTCGATGATTCTATTACCGCTTCGTTGCGCACGCTCTTGAAGACGCAATTCTTGAGATGTACCGCGGTTCTCCCAGATCCGTTCGGCCTCCATATATATCTTTCCACCCACAAAATAAGAACCGATGATTACTAAAATAATTAACATCGCCCATCGGCGCGATATATTTAGATTATGGACATTGCTTATAAAGAGCGAAAGCCCCAATGCCATAACGGCCGTCATGCCTAACACGTTTCGAAATGTGAATAATGCCAATGCACTCAGGATGGGTAAAATATAAACTTTTAGTGAGGGCTTTTTTGTGTGAAGCAATCTATCTGCACTATCAAGAAAGACGATAATCACAAATATCATCTCTATTTCTTTAAGATTAATGCCACAATAATAGATTAAGTTTGGCATCAACATACAGAAGATCGCCGACATCCGCCCTACACTCTCGCCGAAATTTCGCTTCGCAAATCGGTATATTAACACACAGGAAAAAGCACCTAATGCCGCCTTTACAATACGGGATAATAATAATGAATCACCGGTGAGAGAGAATACGATTGATAACCATACCGGGTATCCCATATCGGCCACATCAATGTGACCATTTGTGTAGGCTATGATATCAGAAATAAAGGTTCCCCAGTGCCAGTCTCGCAAACGGGATGCTCCGTAGGTAGAAATATCTACATAAAATTCCTCATCGGCAGATGCGAACATCAAATGATTCCCGTGCATCTCGTAGAAGAACCAATACAAAAAGAGAACCACTATCGCGCGTATTCCAAACCCTGTCCAGAATAGTTTTTTCTCAAATGTTTTTGACTTCAGGTTTTTCCATGATTTAGATAGATTGGCAGATGCCAGAAAGAAGCCAACGACCTCAACTATGCCAAACACCCACCAATACCAATCCATCACCATATTGACTGATGACGCCAGTCCTGCTACCGCTAATAAGCCAACGAGATATGCCGCAATAGCCAGCGTACTAAACTGACGCGGAAATGTAGCCTGTAAAGGCGGCATCATAGGAGTCTCCGGCATCTGCGGAGGCGGAAGAAATGGTCCTGGTATTGGCATTCCATTCCCTTGCGGTTGCATTGGCTGCTCTGTGTTTTCCCTATTTTGCTCTTGGTCAAGCATCTACATTCCGTGTCGTCCTACGGTGTGATTTGATTTGATTTTTTGATTACGCTGCAAAGATACTGCTTTTTTTGCACATTTGCAAGAAAAATAGGCATTTTTAGGCATAGATAGGCAGAAATAGGGAGAATATGAGACAAAAAACTCGAATAAAGGCGGAAGAGTCGGAACAAATCGTGCATCAATGCACAATGCATAAACGCTAAATAAACAACGTGGAAGAGTAAGGGAGACATAAACAAAGAAGCCAGCTCGAAAGCTGGCTTCTGAAAGTGGCGGCTACCTACTCTCCCACAACGCAGTGCAGTACCATCGGCGATGCTGTCTCTCGCTGCTTCCCTCGCCCCTCTCCCGCCTCTGCCCGCTCCGCTACTCTCCGCTCTCTCCTCCGCGCCTCTGATGCATTTTTCTCAACCCAACGACCACCCCTCACTCATGGGACATAAAGATATGGTCTTTCTCAAAAAGTCTCTCTCTTTTTCGAGCGACCATTGGGCGCACGAGGTTATAGTAGAGCTTGTTGCGTCTTGGGAAGTTTAGAGGTTATGAGCTGATAAGATGAGGTGATTAGTTCTTGAACAAGGGTGTCGGGAAGTTCGTTCAGATAGAGATCGTTCCAATGCGTTTTGTTCATATGGTAGGCAGGACGAATACCATCATACCGGGCACGCAGTTCTGCACTCATTTCGGGTAGCAGTTTAACCGCTACGCGTGGTTCGGGTGCATCGAGTTGCATAAGCAAAAACCACTTGCCGAATATTCTCCAAGAAATCCAATTCTCCGCAAATAGTTCTTCCGTCACTTGGGGATTGATACCCAATGCAAATTCTCTGACTTGTTCTATATTCATACCATTACACAAATCCGTCCGGCTTCTTTAGTAAAGATTGAGGGATAGCGGCAAATTACCGCATAGACTTGGGCACTTGTAACAGGCTTGCCATCCTTGCGGATATGCCAACCGTTGCGGTTAATTGCGGCGGCTATCTGGTCGGTTGTCTTCCCATGACCATCCGACATAATGGCATATGTTATCGCTTCCTCTATTCGCATTTGTCATTGCTGTGCGTTTACGAGTGCAAAGGTAGTAAAAAAATCCGACATGGACAAATTTATTGTGTAGCCGTAGTGTTTTTTTCAGCGACACAAACGGGACGTAAACACAAAAAATCGTTTGCCTTATGCGTACACGCGCGAGGGGGCGCGCGTATATACCTTATTATAATATATAAGGAGGAAATGAGAGTTAGAGAGTTAGGGGTTAGAGGGTTGTATAAAAAAGGATCAAGTGAAACAATACAGCGAAGCAAAATTTATACAAGCCGTGAGGGGAACCCCGAACACCGTATTAAAGAGAGAGAGACCAATAAAACAGACGTACGATAGTACACCTTATTAGAGAGACCATAGATGTCGCGGTCGGCAACGAGATTGCGATGACGATACCACTCCGCTAAATCGTAGAAGCAACTCGTGCCTCCGCTCTCCCCAAAAAATGAAAATGTTTTGGGGTCTCCACGGTCGTGCGTTTACGCACTCCTTAGCAATTCCCATGAGTGAGGGGTGGTCGTTGGGTTGAGAAAAATGCATCAGAGGCGCGGGGCGGGCGGCGGTGTGCGCGCCTGCGGCGCGCGGGAGAGAGCAGAGAGCAGCGGAGCGGGCAGAGGCGGGAGACAGCGGAG
>JAGCFY010000076.1 GCA_017649845.1 Paludibacteraceae bacterium | reverse complement strand
GGCGAACGGTCAGGCAGCTATTGACGTGACGTACAGCAAGTCGCGTGATTATTGGTATTTGATTTTGGTCAATATCTTGCCGTTCGTGCTGATCGTGCTTTTCTTTGTGTACATGAGCCGCGGAATAGGTGGCGGCGGAGCCGGTCCGGGTGGAATTTTCGGTGTCGGCAAAGCCCAAGCGCAGTTGTTCGACAAAGATAAAAAAGACAAAGTGACATTCCAGGATGTAGCGGGTTTGTACGGTGCGAAACAAGAGGTGCAGGAGATCGTGGAGTTTTTGAAGAACCCGAAGAAATACACGGAAATAGGAGCGAAAATTCCGAAAGGAGCGCTGCTTGTAGGTCCTCCGGGAACAGGTAAGACCTTGCTGGCCAAGGCTGTAGCAGGTGAAGCAAACGTGCCGTTCTTCTCGATGAGCGGTTCGGATTTCGTAGAGATGTTTGTGGGAGTAGGTGCAAGTCGTGTGCGCGATCTTTTCCGCCAGGCAAAAGAGAAAGCACCGGCAATCATTTTCATCGATGAAATCGATGCTATCGGTCGTGCTCGCGGAAAGAACACGATGATGGGTGGTAATGATGAACGCGAGAGTACGCTGAATCAGTTGTTGACCGAGATGGACGGTTTCGGAACAAACAGCGGAGTGATCATTCTTGCTGCTACGAACCGTGCGGATGTATTAGACGCAGCTTTGCTGCGTGCAGGTCGTTTTGACCGTCAGATACATGTAGAGTTACCGGACTTGCAGGAACGTAAAGAGATCTTCCTCGTGCATCTGCGTCCAATTAAGTTGGATGAGAGTGTAGATGTGGATTTCCTGAGCAAACAGACGCCGGGATTCTCAGGTGCTGACATTGCGAATGTATGCAATGAGGCCGCGCTGATAGCAGCTCGCGGTGGTCGGAAGAAAGTGACCAAACAAGATTTTATGGACGCAGTCGATCGTATCGTAGGAGGTCTGGAGCGCAAGAACAAAATCATGACCGAAGAGGAGAAACGCTCCATTGCGTACCATGAAGCGGGTCATGCAACGATAAGTTGGATGCTTCGTTGGGCTAATCCTCTGGTGAAAGTGACAATTGTGCCTCGCGGCATGGCGCTCGGAGCAGCCTGGTATCTGCCGGAAGAGAGACAGTTGACGAACGAAGAACATATACTCGACGAATTGTGTTCCTTACTCGGTGGACGTGCGGCAGAGCAGTTGTTCCTTGAGCAGACTTCGACAGGTGCGCTCAATGATTTGGAGCGTGCGACGAAGCAGGCATATGCGATGGTGGCCTATTACGGAATGAGTGACGAACTGAAAGACGTTAGTTTCTATGACTCTACAGGTCGGTATGATTACGGTTTTACCAAACCTTATTCGGAGCAGACGGCTACCAAAATTGACTCTGAGACACAACGCATCATTGCCGAGCAGATGGCACGTGCCAAACAGATCTTGACGGATCATGCGGACGGACACCATCAGATAGCTGAACTGCTGATAGAGCGCGAAGTGATCACTTCCGAAGATGTGGAGCGAATTTTAGGTCCGCGTCCTTGGAAGAGCCGTGGCGATGAGTTATTGGAAGCGAATGCAGCTCTTGCAGAAGCAGAAAAAGCCGCAGCTCCCAAGAAACGTGCACCTCGAAAAAAGAAAACAGAAACAACAAAAGATAATGAAGAAACTACTGCTTAACATCGTTCTGCTATGCGCAGCAATGATGGTGTCGGCGCAAGAAGCGCCGGAGAAACTTCCGATGGATCCTGATGTACGGTTCGGTAAGTTAGACAACGGTTTGACCTATTATATCCGTCATAACGAGCAACCTAAACAACGGGCTGAGTTCCATATAGCTCAGGCTGTAGGTGCTATCCTCGAAGAGGATCACCAGAACGGTTTGGCTCACTTCCTGGAGCACATGGCGTTTAACGGAACGCAACATTTCCCGGGAAAAGGTATTATCAATTATTTTGAGTCTATAGGTGTTAATTTCGGAGGGAATATCAATGCTTACACTTCGATTGACGAGACCGTTTACCGTTTGTCGGACGTACCGACTTACCGTGAGGGAATAATTGATAGTGCATTGCTCGTGATGCATGACTGGAGTTGCGGATTATTGCTATTGCCCGAGGAGATTGATGCGGAACGCGGTGTCATTCTGGAGGAATGGCGTACGGGTCGTACAGCACAACGCCGGATCTGGAAAGAGATGAACGCGAAGATGTATCCGGGTACGCAGTATGCCAAACGCGATGTAATAGGTGATACCGCAGTTATCAATAATTTTGCCTATCAGGCATTGCGTGATTATTATCACAAATGGTATGGTCCGGACAACCAAGCCATCATCGTAGTAGGCGATATCAACGTAGATACGATAGAGGCGAAGATCAAAGCCCTTTGGGCCAATGTGCCACGTCGTGTGAATTACGGCGAGCGTCCGATTTACACGGTGAACCATAACGACAAGCCGCTCGTAGCTATCGTTACGGATAAAGAAGCGCAAGGAAGCCGTATCACGATGGAATATAAGTTTGACCAATTGCCTGAGATGCTGCAAGGAACGGCGCAGGAATATATGCTGAATCTTGTTCGCGGGTTGGTATGTAATATGCTGGATAACCGCTTTACGGAGTTGGCACTCGATCCGAAAGCATCATTCACTGGTGCCGGTTGCTATTATGGTGATGCAGCGAAGAAGATGGATGCTTTCTATGGTATCTCAATTCCTAAGGAAGGCCGTGAAACAGAGGCCTTCAATGATCTGCTCTTCCAATTGGAGAAGATGCACCGCTATGGATTTACGCAGAGCGAGTTGGATCGCGTAAAGAGCGAGAAGATGAACTCGATGGAAAAATATTACAACGAGCGCAACACCCGTAAAAATATCGCTCTTGCGCGCGAATGTATCCGTCATTTCGAGGACGGCGAATCTATGCCCGGAGCACAATGGGAGTATGAGTTCACACAGGCTGTGTTACCGATGATCAGTCTGGAGACCGTGAATAACATCGCTAAATCTTTGATTCACGCAAATCCGACTGTGGCTATCTCCGGTCCGGAGAAAGAAGGCGTGAATATTCCTTCGGAAGAGACGATCCTGACTGCGCTTGCCGGCCAGAACGAACTGGCTATCGAGGCGCCAGTCGAGGAGGTGGTTGACAGCGAGTTGGTTAAGAAGGCTCCTCGCAAAGGTAAAATCAAATCTTTCCGGTATAATGAGGATATCGAGACGACAGAGTGGATACTTTCCAACGGCGTCAAGGTAGTCTTTCATCCTACGGAGTATAAAGCAGATGAGATCCTGATGCGTGCTTTCTCGAAAGGTGGTTATAGCCAGGTAAAAACAGCGGACCTGCCTTCTGCACAAGTAGCAACTTACGTGTTGGATATGTCCGGTATCGGTCGTTTCAATGCAACAGAGTTACAGAAAGCATTGACAGGCAAGACCGTGTCAGTTCAGCCGAATATCTCGGAAAGTATCGAACAAATGTTAGGATCTTCATCCGTCAAGGATCTGGAGACAATGTTGCAGTTGACCTACCTCTATTTTACAGCCCCACGTCGCGACGAACAAGCATATGAGACGTTGATGGGGTTGTTGAAAAACCAGTTGGCTAACCGCGATAAGAATCCTAAGACAGCATTCTCTGATTCGGTTCAAGTGATGAGTAACAACCATTCGGACCGTGCTCCGTTGTTCAACTTGGAGTTACTGGAGAAAGTGACGCTGGATAAGGCACTGGAGGTGTACAAAGCACGTTTTGCCAATCCTGCGGACTTCACATTTGTATTTGTAGGCAATATTGATCCGAAAGATCCGAAGGTGAAAGACCTGATTTGCCAGTGGCTCGGAGGCTTGAAGACCAAGAAATGCCAGCATGAGGAGGTAATCGACCACCATGTGACAGTGGCGTTAGGAAAGCAAAAGAACTATTTCACTCGCCAGATGGAGACGACTACTGCTTCGAACCGAATCCAATATACCTCTTATGATATGCCCTATAATATGGCAAATGATCTGAATATGGAGATAATCGGTCGTATCCTTTCTACGCGTTATCTGGAGTCCATACGCGAGCGTGAGGGTGGGTCTTACGGTGTAGGTACTTATGGCTATATGGTCAGTCTGCCGGCTCCGCGCGCAGGTTTGATTATGCAGTTCGATACTGATCCTAAGAAACAGGCACGGCTTATGGAAATTATCCACGAAGAGGTAAATACAATCATTGAGAAAGGTCCTTTAGCGAGCGATTTGCAGAAAGAGAAAGAATCGATGCTTAAGGATTTTCAGGAGGATCTGGAACAAAACAGTTGGTGGCGTTCTACGTTATACAGATACTATATGTATGGTCAAAACGAGTATCGCGACTACAAGGCTGCTGTTGAAGCCATCACGTCAGAAACTGTGCAAGCAACACTCAAAGAATTGGTAAAAGCCGGTAACGTGTTAGAAGTAGTAATGTTTCCGGAGAACTAAGCAGGATGAATATAGTTGTAGTAAACGATGACGGCTGGGGAACAGCGGGTATTCGTCTGTTAGCCAAAGAGATGACTCAATTGGGGCGGGTTACAGTAGTCTGCCCGGATGGAGCGCGTAGCGGCAAAGCGGCATCTATCAGTGTGGAGACTCCTATGTACGTGCGAAAGATAGAGGATCATGATCTTAACGGTGCAGAAGTGTATGTGACGAATGGAACACCGGCTGACTGCATCAAGATAGCGCGGGAGTTTCTCTTTCCTGAGACACCGATAGATCTTGTCGTGTCGGGCATCAATCATGGTTCGAATGCCGCTATTAACGCTATGTATTCCGGTACTATCGGTGCATGTTTCGTAGCGGCGGAGAAAGGTATTCCGGCGATAGGATGGTCTATCGACAGCCATGCCATGGATGTCGATCTGCATTGGTTGCAGCCTTTCCTCGTAGAGGTGACTCAACATCTATACGAAGAAGGTATAGCACCGCGCACGATTTTCAATATCAACGCCCCGGTTGGAGAGATAGAGGGTATGCGCTGGACGAGGCAATGTGTAGGGCATTGGACCAAGGAGTTGGTTCCTCTGGAGGAACTGCCGGAAGGTGTTCTGAAGGGGTGGAAATTGGGCGGAGAATTTATCAATGACGAGCCTTCGGCTACAGATACGGATATCTGGGCAATGCAACATCAGTTGCTGGCTATCACACCGCTTTCCTTGGATTGGACAGATTATGGATCGCTTTGATCGATATTGGATAGGTATCCTAATAGGACTGATTTTACCTGCAGCTTTCGGCCTAACGTATATTGAGGTAATGAACCTCTGGTATCCGTTGCAAACATTTCAGTTCCATGCCGGAGGTGTGTTGGCTAAATTGCTGTTAGTGAGTGTTTTCCCTGATTTGGCTCTCATCTTTGTCTTTTACACAACGGACACATGGCGGCTCAGCAAAGGTGTACTGGCCGGGGCAATGCCATATGTACTGGCAGCGCTTATGGTCTCGATGTGATAATCTCGGCAGCAGTAGCCGAAGCGGGGATGGAACCCAAGAGAATATGGAGATGTTCGTAGGAAGCGAGCATCTCTTTTTTGTGTGTCTCATCGGTGAGAACGCGTCCTAACTCATTCGCGACATTTTCAACCGTAAAGTCATTAGCCACGTACTCTTTGATAACTTCTCTGCCGCTAATAATGTTGACGAGTGTGAAATACGGGATAGAGAAGAGCAACGGTTGTGCCCAAGAACGAATCAGTCCGATGAGCCGGGAGCATGCCAGGTGATAAACCGCTACTTGCGGGCAACCTAAAAGTGCTGCTTCCAGTGTGGCAGTACCTGAATTGACGACTGCAGCGGATGATTCTTTGAGCGTTGCGTATGTATCGCGTGTGAGGGTATCGTGCGCACTTAGATAAGGAATATAGAGTTCATCTTCTATCCCCGGTGCGGCACAAATAACGACATTATAGATTTTAAAGCAATGCGCCGCATCCAGCATTCGCGGCAGGCAATGAGTAATTTCCGATGGTCTTGAACCAGGCAGAATCGCTATTTGCGATTTGCGTGCATCGGTTGATTGTTGCTGGTGACTTAGATGGTCTATCGCCTCGACCGTAGGGTTTCCTACGTAGGTGCACAGATAACCATGCCGGGAATAAAAATTGGGTTCGAAAGGGAAAATGCCTAGCACTTTATCGCATAGACGAGCAATCGCATGAATCCTTCTGCGTTTCCATGCCCACACTTTGGGAGGAATGTAATAGTAGATTTTTGTTTGTGGCAAGTGGCGGCGGCAGAACTTAGCCATACGGAGGTTGAAAGAAGGGTAGTCTATCAAAATCAGTACGTCCGGTTGTTCGGTACGGATAGCTTGACGAGCAATGCGGAAATTAGTTTGC
>JAGCFY010000075.1 GCA_017649845.1 Paludibacteraceae bacterium | reverse complement strand
TAGCCTTTGTGCCGACAGGCAGCGACACTTTGTAGATCGTCTGCGAAGGATTGAAACCCGGGATGGACTTGCCGTTCACCTGGATATCCTGCAGCTCGTTATCTGCCAGCAGACCTACCTTGAAAGTAATTGTATAATTCTGCGTGGTAGTATTATTGGCTGCAGTCACTCTGATAGTAGCCGTGCCGTTTACCGAAGTAGGCTGTGTGATAGCGATCGTCTGCGCGTCCTCCTGTTTCTCTGCAGCCACTACCGGTGCAGCGGTGGTGCCATAAGGCAGATCCACATTGTAGTTATATTTCGTTGCGCTGAAGCCGGTCAGAGGTTCACCATTGATTGTGATACCGGCCAACTTGGCATTACTGCTCGCTGCTTTCTGGAACTGGATACGATAGGTCGTTGTGCTCGAACCATCCTCTGCACGAACCACGATTGTCGTCGGTTGGCTGATCAAGTCACCGTAAGTGATAGTGATCTCGCTACCGCTCAACTTACGTCCGGCAAAAGAAGTAGTTTGGCCTTTAGCATTGGTGATCGATCCCGCACCGCGGAAAGCCTCGATAGCAGGTATCGTCGTCGCACTCTCACCCAAGGAATAATACTGGATATCCGTGCTATTAGGATCAAAGCCCTTCCACTCCTTGCCATCCACGAAGAGTTTCTGCACCTTCGACGAATAGATCAACTCGACATCGTCCACATACAGCGAGTTGCCGGTATACAAACCGTCGTTGGCGCGGTAGTTAGGATAGTTGGACGCCGAAAAGATGATATTCATGTAGTTCGGCACGTTGTTATTCATGTAATAAATCGGCACGCGGATATTGGTCCAGTTGCCATACTGCGCGCGCTCACGCCACATACCTTCGCAGACTTGCTCACCCGCTACCGTCGTTATACATTCGTTACCGTTGACAGCGATACGGATATCGGATTCCTCGTTCGTCTCGTTATGCGACGTACATGATCCGTTTTTACCTTTATAAGACGTACCCTTTGCCTCTTTCACCCATGCGTAATAGAGAAGGTAGAAGTCCTCTTTGTTCCAGTTATTACCGGTACGCTTGATCCAAACAGACATGGAGTCCGGACGGAAATGCCAATTACCCTGACCTCCGGATGTTCCGGCTGTAGCATTATTGATCTGGGTAATACTCGGCAGATAAGCCCAAGGCTTACCGATGGAGAAATAACCCGGAGACGTCTCCGTGATACCCATAGCACCAACATCTTGGTCTTGTACCATCATACAATAGCCGCCGTTGCGACCTGCTTCTTTGTGGGCGAAGTTAAATTTCATACCCACCTGCTCTACGTTAGACGCATTCCAACCCTTCGGCTGCGGCTCGCCGTTGAAGGCAGCGCCGCTCCAATCCTCGAAGTTGGCGTTCGTCACCTGCTGTGCGTTTACGGTCAAGGTCAGCAAAAGGGCTGCGCCAAAGACCATCACACGTTGTAAAAATTTACTCATATTAATTTTTTTATTAAATTTATTACGTTTTTAGGGTTCAAAAAGAGCCAAATTTTATCGAGTGCAAAATTACTGCTTTTCTGTCAACCTCACAATAGCATTTATTATGAAAAAATGTACGATTATTAAGTCCCACTCTAAAGAGTGATGTCAAATAGAGTTTGCAAAATGCACGTTTTTTAAGATTTTTCGGAATGAATACCGTAGCGCGAGAGTCAAAAGTATTTGTTTGGATGCGCCGGCACAGATGATTTTTTTCTGTTAAAATCTTGTGCATTCCAAAAATTTGTTGTATCTTTGCAGGCGATTTTAAAATGCGGTAGTGTGGCTGTAGGCAAAAAAATACTAAGCTTGGTAGTAGGTGTATTATCTCTCTGCTCCGTGGAGGCACAGGTATCGAACGCAGGGCGGTCGGTGTTCTCGTTTATGAGTCTGCCTACGTCCTCGCGTCTCAATGCGTTAGGTGGATCGAACGTCAGTCTGAGCGACGGCGACATCTCGATGGGTATGTGCAATCCAGCGCTGCTGCACAGCAACAGCCATATGACGCTGCAGCTTAACTACTCGTATTATCTGCCGGGGACGATGTTCGGGAGTGCGCTATACGGTCATAATTTCGGGCGATCGAAGATAGAGCCTGCCTACAAGGGTGAAGGCGAGCCGGACAAGCCTAACTATTTCGCGGTAGGAGTCCATTATCTGGATTACGGAAATATGAAGTACGCGGATGAGAGCGGCAACCTGACCGGCGGCGGGTTCGGCGCACGCGATATACTGATCGACGTGATGTACGCGAGGCAGTTACACCCTATGTTTAAGATAGGCGTGACGCTCAAACCCGTATATTCCATATATGAAGCATACTCTTCTTTCGCCATCGGCGCGGATGTAGGCGCTCATTTTCAGACGAGAGACTCGACCTTCCAGATGGGTCTGGTGCTGCAGAATATCGGCTGGCAGATCAAGAGTTTCTATTCATCGGAAGACGGTACGGGTAACGAGATGCTGCCGCTGAACCTGCAGTTAGGTCTGACGTACCGCGTGAAACATGCTCCGCTGCGATTCCACCTGCAGATCCACAACATGCAGACATGGTATCTCCACTACGAATGGACGAGTCTCGACAAGAGTCCTACGACCGGTGATATCATGCCGCATGACGTCAAATGGTATGATATGCTATTCCGACACACGATATGGTCGATAGAGATCGTGCCGAAGAGCGAGAAATTCTATATCGCGCTGAGTTACAACCACCGCCGCAGAGCGGAGCTTCAGCTGGTGGACCAGAAATCGCTGGCAGGTTTTGCTCTGGGCGCAGGAGTCCGGATCAAACAGGCCCGGATAGGCTTCGCGATCAGCCAGTTGACCAAATCGAATTTCTCGTACCAGGCGGGACTTACACTGGATATTAACTCATTACTCAAATGAAGAAGATAATAGTAGCTATAGACGGCTATTCCTCATGCGGCAAATCGACGATAGCCAAAGCACTCGCCCGCTATGCGGGTTATACGTATGTAGATACCGGTGCGATGTACCGTGCTATCGGGTTATACACTCTTCGTAACGGTCTCACAGAAGAAGCGGATATTATTGCTGCTTTGGATCATATTCAGGTAGGATTTATCTTAGTGGACGGTGCTCAACACGTGACGCTGAACGGCGAAGACGTAGAGGGCTATATCCGTACGCTGGAGGTAGGCAACTGCGCGAGCCGCGTATCCGCCATCAAAGAGGTGCGTGCTTTTCTGGTGAAGCAACAGCAAGCGATGGGCGAAGCCAAAGGTATCGTCATGGACGGAAGGGATATAGGCACTGTTGTCTTCCCGAACGCCGAGCTCAAACTGTTCCTTACCGCTTCGGCGGAAGTACGGGCGCAGCGGCGATATGACGAACTGATAGCCAAAGGCGAGAAACCGAATTTCGCCGAGGTGTTAGCCGACGTCAACGATCGCGATTACCGCGACACCCATCGGGCCGAATCGCCGCTTCGCCAGGCCGAAGATGCCATCGTGGTAGATAACAGCCATATGACGGAAGAAGAACAGATGGAAGTGGTCTATGGTTATTTCAATCGATTCCAATAGCGGTTTTTGCTTCGGCGTGACGCGTGCCATCCAAGCGGCAGAGGGCGAACTGGCGAACGGTCCGCTCTATTGCTTGGGCGATATCGTGCATAACGGTCAGGAGGTAGCGCGGCTGGAGGAGAAAGGGTTACAGACGATCGATTATGACGATCTGCGTACGCTTCCGGCGCATTCGCGCGTGCTGCTTCGCGCCCACGGCGAGCCTCCCTCCACATACTGGATAGCCCGTCAGCGAGGATGCGAGATCATCGATGCCACCTGTCCGGTTGTGAAGAAGCTACAGGACCGCATCCGTGCGTGCTACGAAGCGCACAAGCATGATGAGAACCGTCCTCCGCAGATCGTGATTTACGGCAAAGCGGGTCATGCTGAAGTGATCGGTTTGCAGGGGCAGACGAACAACACGGCTATCGTCATCGAATCGACCGACCAGCTGGACAAGATCGATTTCACCCGGCCGATATACCTTTTCTCTCAGACGACCAAAGAGGTAGAAGGATTCAATGCCCTCGTAGAGGCCATAAGAGCCAGGAGTCAGGAGTCAGGAGTCAGGACAACGGTAGAGGTGCATGACACGATATGCCGTAACGTAGCCAACCGCGTAGCGGAGCTGCAGGCTTTTGCGAAGGCGAACGACACGGTTCTTTTCGTCGGCGGGACGAAATCATCGAATGCCAAGGTGCTCTTCCGGCATTGCGCAGAAGCAAACCCAAAGACCTTCTTTGTTTCTTCTCCGGACGAGATAGAGCAACTGATTACGGATGGGCATATAGATACCACAAATCCCGACCTGAAGATCGGGATCTGCGGTGCCACGAGTACACCTCTATGGCTGATGGAGAAAATCAGCGAACGCTTGTCAGCTTCTTGATCTTTGCGTTCAGTTTCTTACAATTCATCAACTCTTCGAGCGTCAGATGCATGCGGTAATTCCAGAAATGCCGCGGATTTGACGGTAAGTTAATACGATCGGCGAACTGATCTTTGATCCGTACGTCGGAGTCAATCGCCATCCAGTCCTGCAGGGGGAGAATCGTCCACATAGCCGGGCTATACATATGCTGATTGATGATAAACTCGGCTATCTCCGGCGTCATCTCCTTCGGAGCATCGCCCCACCAGCCCATTTGCTCGTTATAGAAACGCTGTGTGACATCCCGGTCTTCCTCCCACCACGCGCGCAGCGGATTCATATCATGCGTACCGGTGGTACAAACAGATTGATAGGGAGCATCGGCCGGGTGCGCAAACTTAACGGTAGGATCTTTCGGCATCCGCTGTATCTCGAGACTGAGGATCTGGAGCTCATGCATCACATCCGGCACGCAAGCGGGCACCATACCTAGATCTTCGCCGCAGCAGAGCATATGGGTCGAATGGATCAGTGTAGGCAGTTTGCGCATCGCTGAATCGCACCAGAACTGGGTATGGCGGCGATAGAAATAATCATTATAGATCCGCATCAGCACTTCTTTCTGATCACTATACAGTTCGGTAAAGGAATGGCTCTGATAGATCGAGATACGGGGATGCAGCCATCCGGGTCTTCTCTGATCTTCGACAAACAGCACCTCGCAATGCAGATAGATCAGACCGCTGCAGATATTCTTAACCGCCTCAGCGCTCAAACCGCTGGCTTTGAGCTGTTTCTCGTCGCCCAGCAGACGGTCTGCCCACTCCTGCACTTTGAGCTGGGTATCGAACTCGGGCCGGAACCAATAGATATAGTTATCGCGTGTCTGTAGTGCGTGCGCTTTCGCCCACTCGGTGTCGTATCCCAAGACATCGCCCAAGAAATTAGAGCGGATATAGGGTTTGGTCAGTCTATCCCAATCGAGGCACACACCTTGGGCACAGAGGTCATCATAGGAATAAGGCAGCGCCGGTACAAAATGACCGCATAGCCCCCATACATCCGTCTTGCGCATCTGCCAGATACGGAAGAAGCCGAGGATATGATCGACGCGATAAGCATCGAAATAATCCTGCATTTTCCGGAACCGTTTCTGCCACCAGCCGAAGTTATCCTCCGCCATCTTATCCCAGTTATAGGTAGGGAATCCCCAGTTCTGACCGCGTGCATCGAAATCATCAGGCGGAGCGCCGGCCGAAGCATCCAGGTTAAACAGCTCCGGATAATATGCCGCATCCACCGAATCCGGCGAGATGCCGATAGGTATATCGCCCTTCATCGCCACCCCGAGAGAATGGGCATATGCCACGGCTTCGGTGAGCTGGCGGTCCGCATGGAACTGGAGGAACTTATAGAAATCTTTCGGTTGCTTGTCGCGTTTGCTGAGGAATGCGGCATACGGCTCGAGCCAATCGGCATTCTTTTTCTCAAATGCTTTGTACTCCTCCGAACTGAAGAGGGCTTCTTTGTCCTGCTTATAGAGCGCCTTGAAGAACACCATCTTAGCGTCATACACATTCTGGTAATCCGCAAAAGTCTTAGCATTCAGCTCCGCCTTCTGCGCCTCGTATTTCTTTTTCTGCGCAGGTGTCAGCCGGCCCATTTTCTCGATATTGATATATATCGGATGGAGGGCAAAGACAGAAACGGATTTATACGGATAGCTATCGAGATTATTATGCTGAAGGGTAGTATCATTGATCGGCAGGGTCTGTATCATCTGCTGTCCCGTAGCAGCCGCCCAGTCAGCCAGTTTTTTCAGATCCTGGAACTCACCTATACCGAATCCTTCTTCCGTTCTGAGGGAGAAGACAGGTACGGCAACACCGGATCCTTTCCAGCGAGGCTGCGTGCGGCGGAAAGAGCGGTCGTTCTGATAGATGACATAGCCTTTCTCCACGCCCCATATCTGACGGTTCTCCCCCCACTCGGTATCTATTATATTGCCTGTTTTGAGATCGTACACTACATATTTGTACTCCACGATATTCTGTCCTTTCACCTCTATATCCGCGCGCCAAAGCGGGAAATCGGCATCAGACATGATCAGTTTGTTCTCGGGTTTCCATTCGCCCAAAGCCTCGCAGTTACCGATGATAGCCACGCCTTGCGTAGGCAGGATCTGGGGCAGGTCGATGGAGAAACGGATGTTGCCCTTAGGTGCTTTAGCCTTAGCTGTATGATGACGAAGGAACAGGGCTTTGAGGAAAGCGGTGGTATAGAAACTATCCTCGTAGGTGCTGGCCTGCCAAGCATCGCGTACGACGATGCGCTTGTCGGAAGCCTTGAGCACCAGCGTTCTGGGTTCTCCGGCCTCATAGATATAGTGTCCTTCCCCTACGCGGATGGCGTATTTATACTGAATACAGCCGGCGAAATCACTGATCGGCACATTCACCTGCCAGAAATCCGTTCCCTGACAGTTGAGCACCAGCGGTTCTTTCTCCGTCCATCCCAAAATCGACTCTTGCGTCTCGATCACGCACAGACTCTGCCCATACTCGGCACGATAATGAATCTGAAAATTAATGTTCATGGTATGTGTGTTAGTTTATAATTTCAAATTTGCCTGCAAATTTACAACTTTTTTTGTATTTGTGCAAATTATTTTGCTTTTTTTGCCATAAATAGCCATATTAGGCACGGAAGCATAGTATTTATCACCCACAAGAGCACTCCTGCCAGAGCCGCATTCATGGATCCGAACACCACTATCGCCCATGCGCCGCGGACTCCTATTTCGGCTATCGGCACATTCGGTGTGACGGTCACCAAGAGATAATAAACAAATAGATTGTAAATTGTAAATTGTAAATTGTAAATTGCTCCTAAGGCATACAGCACGAGCATCAGCTGCACGCACCAGCATAATAGACGCACAAGGCTCTGGCCGGTATTTTGCCATAAGAGAGTCTGGTTGACAGACACGTATTTTTTCAGCGCCCGCGGCAAGAGAATATACATGCCGCAAAGCGCAATAATCACCGCCCCCAGAGCATATAGATAGCTGCCGCCGAGATAAGCCAGGACCGAAGGACTGAAGGCCAGCCCTGCCACTCCCGCCATCACGATCGCAGCCGTCATGGTAGCACTTCCTACCGCTCCCATACTCAACACCTTGGGCCAAATATCAGACTCTTGTTCACTCATCAGCACCCCTCTTGCCGGATATTCGCCGAGGCGCCAGGGTGTGATCAGTCCTGCCAACTTGGAATAATACACCTGCCTATGCGCTTCTCCAAATGACAACCGCTCTTCTGCGGACTCCTTCACTCCTGCATTCATCAGCGTTTTCCACCGCCATGCCTCAATAGCCATATTGACCGGCATGAGTGCGATACAGGCAACGATAGCCAGCCATTGCGGCCAAGCCATCGTGCGCAAGCTCTCGCCCAACGAAGCGTAATCATCGTAGGTGACTATTTTCCATATCAGGAACGCGCACGCAGCAATCGTGATAGCCCATTGGATAATATGATAAAGCGTCTTTTTCGGCATATTTTGTGCAAAAGTACTAAAAAATTTTAATATATGCAAAAAATATTGTATTTTTGCGTCGTGAAAGCTCTTCTTGCCGCCATATTGCTTGTTGCGAACCTATCGCTGGACGATGTGATTCTGGACATCTACAATGCAGCGACGGAGCTCGGCGAAACGGATTACGAGCAGTTGCAGACGGATCTGTATGCGCTTCACGAGGCGCCGATAGACCTCAATAACACTTCGGCAGAGGAACTGAGTCAACTCTATTTTCTTTCTCCCCGGCAGATTGACGAGATATTGATATACGCGGACAAACATCCGTTTGAGTCGCTTTACGAACTACGGATGATTACGAGTCTGGCGGATTATGAGATCCGGGATTTGTTACCTTTCGTACGCGTAGGCGCGAGGGCGCAGGAACATAATTTATATTTATACGCGCGCGAAGTGTTTGCGCACGCGAGTCATGAGTTGATCACACGGCTTGACGCACGGAATATCTAAGATTTTGAGGGTCTTGATCCGATGTATGCACAGATGCGCTATCGGTTTGATTATCAGTGTCGTATCACGTTTGGCATGCAACTGCGCAGGCCCGCCGGAGGCGGAGCAAAGGACCTGCAGTACGGCGCGTATTTGCAGCTGCGGGATATTGCGCCGCATCTGCATACAGTGGTGGCAGGAAATTTTCAAGCTTCTTTCGGTCAGGGTCTGGTGCTTGCGCCGGTTTTTCATACCGGCAAATCGATGTACGTC
>JAGCFY010000074.1 GCA_017649845.1 Paludibacteraceae bacterium | reverse complement strand
TTGAAGAAAGAACGAACCTCCTCTCCGGAGAGATTTAATTCTGCAGCAATTGCATCCATAGAACCATGTGGCAGGCTGTCTTTTACAGCACGAAGGCGATTAAATGTTGTACGCATAATAAATTGTGATTTTTATGTTGTTTTTAATGTTATTTATTCCGTTTCTGGGGCTTCTTGCCCAAATCTGCTGCAAAGGTACAACTTTTTTTTTATATATGCAAATAAAAAAGCAAAAATAATTGTTCTGCAGGAAGTAAAATTTGATTTACAAGGAGTGAAGAGCCGTAGTGGCAAAATAGTTCAAAAAGCTGCAAAAAAGGCCCGAAAATGGCAATTGAAAATCAAAAAAGCGGCATTTTTGACACTTTTTTAAGTGCTTATAATGTTCTGATAATGAGATTATTATGCCATAAAATAAGGAACAAAGTCTAGGAAGTCCTCTTGTCGGTCATTCTTTTGACCATTTTCGTCCTCTGTTTTTTAACGAAAAAGTCATTTTTAGTTGATGAAAAGTGAGGCGCAATAGATGCGTTATAGAATAGGGTAATTGACGTTGAGGTAAAGGAGGACTGGCGATCGCAAAAATGTGACAGAAGGGAAAGACGAAGTTCGCACTTTCGTGCAAACGACAATCTTTTAACCGAAAAAACTCCCTTGTACAAGCACAGACAATTTTTTCGGCTAAAATCTTGCACATTTCAAAAATTTGTAGTAATTTTGCGGGCAAAATTGGAAAACACAGATAGAAAGATGAAAAAAATCATTTTATTATTGCTTTTAGCATGCAGCACAATGATTGGCTTTGCGCAAATGGTAGTACCGAAGAGTGAGTATGTTCAACGGTATTCCACCACCCTTTACGGATTGTATAATCAACGAAACGGCACGTGGGCACTCTATCCCAAATACAAAATGATAAAGACTATTGGCACATATGAGGGTAAGACATATTGGGCTGTCGTAGATACGCAAACAGATCGAGCGGGCGTAGTTCGCAGTGATAATTACAATTCCTTGTATGTCCCTTGTAGATATGATAGAATATGGTGGGAAGAAGGTATTTTCAATAGTTTGCCCATTGTAGGCATACGGACCAAGAATGACTGCGGTTTATTGGGCTTGGCTCATGAAAACGGAGATATTATTTTGCCCATTCAATACAAAGATATCAGCCTGTATCCTTTAGGTCCATGGATGGCGGTGACAGCATGGAATGGCAATCGTAGAGAGTATAAGTGGGACGCGATGGTAAAGCTATATAACGACAAGATGAAAGCGATTCAGGAACGGCTTGCGATAGAAGAAAAAGAGCGCCAGGAACGTCTTGCTCGCGAGAAAAAGGAAAAACGATTAGCTTCTTTTACTTTGTTCGCCAAAGAATATGTTACCCCAAAGGTAAACGCATGGCAACAGAAGGGCGAGTTTGAGAAATTGGCAGCCTATCAGGAGCGCGTGACGGGTGCTAACCGCGAGCAGAAGATCAGGGAATGGACCAAAGAGGCGGAGGATATGTTTATCAAAGAGAATGCAGAGCTCAATCCTATCGCCGGATTGCAGTTAGAGGCATATGATTCAGAGAACGAAGTGTTTTCTATTCGGTCACCTAAGCTCGGTCAATTGCTATTGCCGGTTCCTATAGCCGAAGCCCCGGATTTTAAGACAAATTTCAGCCATGGTGTGTATGCGCAGAAACCCGTCTATTTCATCAATAATGACAAGATAGCGTTGAGCCAATTGGAGTTCTACAATAAAGCGTTAGGAAAAACCTATTATTACAGCAACCAGCTTGCGCTCAATTATCAGCAATACGAGATAGACCCGGATAAGTTGGACTTGGCTCCGGTGCGTATCACCACCTCCGAGACGGCCGCTCCGGTAGCCCAGATGCAGAAACCAACCTGCGAGATACTCTCTCCTGCCAAAGGAAGTACGTATTCTACACCGACTATAAAACTGCGCTACGTAGTCAACGTAGATCCACGTACAACTCCTATTGTGCAGTTCTATGTGGCAGGAAAAGAGGTTCACCCGATTGAAGCACAGCCGGAGAAAGGCAAGACAAGCAAAGGTGCGACCGTAGTACGCGGAACGGAGGCTGAATTGCCTATGCCACAAAATATAGGCTCCGAAATTTCAGTTTCCATACAAGTACATGACGGATTTGGCAATTATGGCGAGTTTAAAACGATTACCCTTAAATATGTAGGAGAGAAACCGAAACCGACGCTGCACCTGCTGGCTGTAGGGGTGAGCGATTATCCTGCAAGCGATCTGCAAAACCTCAGTTATGCCGCCAAGGATGCCCGCGATTTTATCCAGACAATCAGTTCATCTGACCTGAGTATGTATAAGGAGATGAAACCGATTTTGATTACCGATGCTCAAGCCACGACAAAGAGTCTGCAGCGGCAGTTATTCCAACTTACCTCCCGCGCGGCGCAAGGCGACGTGATTATGCTCTTCTTCTCCGGGCATGGTGTGGTGAAGAACGACGAACGCTATTTCATGAGTTACGATGCATCGGCAGAAGAATATTACAACGGTCTGGAGTTCGAGTTCATCCGCAAGCGCATGAATGAGTTGTCCGTCGACAAACAATGCCGCGTGATTGTCTTTATGGACGCATGTCATTCGGGTGCCATGGCGGGTATGAAAGGACATGTCAAGGATATTACTTTTGCCACACCTGGCATCATCGGTTTCTACTCGAGTACCGCCGGTGAAGAGTCGGCCGAGACAGACAAGTTGCAAAATGGCGTCTTTACGCGCGTATTATTAAACGGATTAAAAGGCGGAGCAAAAGACCAAGAAGGTCAAGTGACACTCCATACCTTGGATGCATATATCAAACAGAACGTGAGTGCCCAAACGAAAGGCAAACAGACTCCTATTGTAGAAAATACTACTGGCGATGCAGTTTTGTTCCATGTCAAATAAGGTAAAAAAAGCGCTTGTAGCCGCATGTTATGCGCTGGCTACTGTATTATTCATCTGGGGTGCCGAACGGTTATTACCCAAGGTAAACACAGGATGGATGGAGGCACCGAAGCAGGTGCTGTTAGAGGAGTTCCGGTTCACGGACCTGTATCTCTATTTCCACCGCAAGGCGGAAGTACCGACCTACAAGGGCAGGCAGGTAGTGTTGCTGGATATACATGCCTATCGTTCGCGCGAAGAGATAGCACAGTTGTTGGACAGCATAGCTGCGGCTGAACCCTATCTGGTAGGATTAGACGTGATCTTCGGCGAACGGGCGCTGTCGGACCCGGAAGCGGACAGGCATCTGACGGAAGCAATCCGGAAGATCCCGAAGGTAATCGTAGCAAGTGAACAGCAAGCTTACGAAGGCGGGTATCGGTATGTACGGTCGTTCTTCAGCGAGGAGACAGGGGCAGAGGAGGGAATAGTGAATTTCCCTCAAGGGATACTCAGGGAACTGAGCCCTACGCAAGTGTTTGACGGTGACAGTTTTCCGTCCTTTGCCTATCGTATGATATCGGAGATGGAGATATCAGTTCCGGACGAAAAGACGTCGTGGCTGATCGATTACTCGATAGTGGATACAACGGTCCTCCGTCCGTATATCAAGCCGTTCAACTGGTCTTTCCTGCATGACCAGATCGTTGTGATAGGCGATGCGTTGGACATGACGGACCTGAAGAAGACTCCGTTTGCATACCGCGTGAACACCCGTATGTTTGGCGTGCAGGTCCATAAGCAGATAATCCAGACGGCGATGAGCGGCCGGTGGTTCAAACAAATGCACGCGTTCTGGACATGGCTAATCATGGGCATTTTCCTATGGCTATGGATCCTGGCAGAACCGATAGGAGCCGCTATAGCGGGAATTTGGCAGCCACGCGGCAAAGAGGCGGAGGAACTGAAAAAGAAATGGATATCGACGGTACAGAAAACCTGCCGCTTCGTACTGATAGTCCTGCTTATCATGATAGGATATATTCTCTTTTGGGCTTTCGAGCGGTATTTCGAGATCCTAAAAGTAATGATTATAGCCCCTGCGACGCTTTGGATCGGGCGATGGCTAATAGGTGTAACCGTTCACGGTATACAGAAAATACGAAAGAAATGAAACGAATACGAATAGTAATTATTCTATTATGTCTCTGCGTTTCGGCGCAATCCCAATACTATGCTTATACGGTCAACGGTGAAGCGCAAGTGATGCGTGGCGGCGAATGGAAGGCGGTATATAGCACGATGGAGTTGCAGACGACCGATCTGCTCCGAACGAGCGAATACGGCCATGTGACCGTGCTGGATCGTACGAATAACAAAATCTATTCTCTGCAGACTGTTGATGCCAAGCCGATAGAGCAGTTGATCAGTAACGTACAGCCGCATACACGGCGGTTGATGCAAGAGTATATCATAGGGATGTACAATAAACTCTTCGGCATAGAGGAAGAGCGCACGAAAGGTATGGCGACGCAGGGCGGCGTGACGTACCGCGGCGAGGAAGAAGAGCGGGAGATAGCGCGCGCTATCCTGCATTCCCGCAAAGGAGAACTACCGGTTTCTTTCCTACTATTGGATTTTCAGACTCTACAGCCGGTGGAGCGCGTGAGAGAAGGGCAGATGGTGATCGTGCAATTCAATAACCTGAGTGACACTCCGCTCTATATGAATATTATTGATCGCGATGCCGAGGGAACGGAGAGCGCTATCTTTCCATTGGACGAGAAACAGGCGATTTTGACGCTTTATGTGCCGGCATTCTCGTCCGTGAGGATGCATGAATATCCCTTGACTTTTGCCCCTGCCGGAACGACTGACAAGTTGACCTTAGTGGCCTATCCGTATCCCTTTGAACTAATGAACGTAGTGAAGTTGTTGCAAGATACGGAGATCCAACAAGCGACAGGTAAGACAAATCCTATCGGTATATATCAACAAACTATACCTATTATCCGATGAATGCTATTTGTGCGATATCAACAGCCTACGGGACAGGCGGCATCGCTGTGATCCGTGTATCCGGAGAAGAGAGTATAGCTATCGTTGACAGCCTCTTCCGCGGTCGTGTCGCATTAAGCAAAGCCGAAGCCAACACCGTCCATTTCGGCAGG
>JAGCFY010000073.1 GCA_017649845.1 Paludibacteraceae bacterium | reverse complement strand
ATCACGATCTCATCCGGCTGGCCCGTTAACGGGTTGACGAACTTGTAATGCAACCGCACACCGGATTCCACTTTGTTCACGTTCTGACCGCCTGCACCCGAAGAACGGAACGTATCCCAACTGATACCCGCCGGATTCACTTCTACCTCTATCGTATCATCAATCAGAGGTACCACGAACACCGAAGCAAAACTTGTCATTCGTTTGCCCTGCGCGTTATACGGACTCACGCGAACTAGACGATGCACGCCGTTCTCGCTCTTCAAGTACCCGTAAGCCATGTCGCCTTCGATATTGAATGTCACAGTCTTGATACCCGCTTCATCGCCTTCTTGTAAGTTCTCGATCGTCACTTTGTAGTCATGTTTCTCGCAGTATCGCTGATACATACGCATCAGCTGTTCCGCCCAGTCCTGTGCTTCCGTACCACCTGCGCCGGAAACGATTTTCAGCACCGCCGGCATCTGATCTTCCTCGTGACTCAGCATATTCTTCATCTCCAGGTCTTCCACCTCATGCAATGCTTTGGCATAAGCCTCGTCCACTTCTTCTTCCGTCACTAACTCTTCTTTGTAGTACTCGAAAGCCAGCGCTAACTCTTCTACCGCGGCACGCACACCTTCATAGCCGTCTATCCATCGCTTGATGCCTTTCACCTTACGCATCTGCGCTTCAGCGGCTTTTGCATCGTCCCAAAAACCGGGAGCCTGCGTGTGCAACTCCTCTTCTTCCAACTGGATCCGTTTTTCGTCAATCTGCAGATAATTCTTCAACTTATCCGCCCGTTGCTGTACGTCTTTTAATTGTTCTATTGTTATCATAATTCTCTTCGAATTCCTAACTCCTAACTCCTAACTCCTAACTCCTAACTCCCACCGCCTACTGCATCATCATCACCAGTAATGGCACCGGTATAATCCCGTCGTAACTGAACAGGATATCGCTCGTGTACGTCGATTTGCCGCGATACACGTATCCTTTGCTCACGGTATATAGGATATCGCTGCTGTAGGTCGATTTCCCGCGGTAGATATATTGTCCGTCGAAGGTCAGGATGATATCGCTCGAGTAGGTTGACTTACCGTTGTATAGGTATTTCCCGTCCCAGGTATATAGGATATCGCTCGTATAACTCGACTTGCCTTTATACACATACTGCCCGTTCCAGCTGTATAGAATATCACTGCTGTACGTCGATTTCCCGCGGTACATATACTGTCCGTCGTACGTGTAAAGGATATCGCTGGTATAGTTCGATTTCCCGCGATAGAGATAAGTCTGTGCCATACTTGCTATGCTTATTAATAGGAATAAAAATACTACAATCCGTCTCATCTTTACTGAGCCTAAATTTTTTATGCTATATTTAGCCTAATTTAATTCGGCTGCAAATTTACAACAATTTTTTGAGATACGCAAATTTATTGCATATAAAAAATGTGAACGACTCGTTTACGACTCGTTTAGGGGATAATTAGGGAAATATTTTGATACACACTTTTAGCTGGTTATTAGCTGGTCATTAGCTGGTCATTTGCTGATCAGAAATACTCTTTTTTGTATAAACTTACTCAAACCCTTGCATATTTCAAATATTTTTTGTACCTTTGCAGCCGCAAAGGTTTTGCGAACAAATAAATATATCTATGGCAAGCACTAGACAAGAGATTATTGAAGAGCTCAAGCAGTTACTTGAGGCGGAAGATGTAACGGCTATTAAAGAGCAAGTAGAGCACCTCAAAACACGTTTCTATAGCATAGAAGACGTGCCTGTTGAAGAAGGAGCGGAAGAAGCCGCTGAAACGGCAGAAGCACCTGCGGAAGACAAGACGGAGGAGCAGTTCAAGGCGCTTCTCGTGGAATATAAATCCCGCCGCGCAGAGGTGACCGCGGCTCAGAACAAAGAGCTGGAGGATAACTTAGCCCGCAAACAGGCTATCCTGGACGAGATGAAATCGCTCGTTGAGGGTGCTACCGCTGATGGCGTGATGGCGAACCTCCAGAGGATGCGTGAACTCCAGGCGGAGTGGAAGAAGATAGGTGCGGTGCCCGTGGCTCAGACGCAAACGATACGCAAAGCCTACCAGCAATACCAGGAGCAGTTCTATGACCTCGTGAAAATCAATATCGAGTTGCGCGACCTGGATTTCAAAAAGAATCTGGAACTCAAAACACTCTTGTGCGAAGCGGCGGAGAAACTGCAGAACAACGAGAACATCGTTGAAGCCAGCAGGATGCTCCAGCAGTTGCATGACGAATGGGCCGAGATAGGTCCCGTTGCACGCGAGTTGCGTGAGGAACTGTGGGAGCGCTTCAAAACGGCTTCATCTATCATCAACAAGAAACATCAGGCCTATTTCGATGAACTGCATCGCAAGGAGCAGGATAATTTGGCACGCAAACAGGCTATCATTGACCAGCTAAAAGCGATCAACGAACCTATCATCAACGGCGAACCGATGACTGCCAAGCAATGGGAGGAATTGACCGAGAAAGTGATGGCGCTGCAGGCTGAATGGAGAACCGTAGGTTTTGCTCCTAAGAAACATAATCAGTCTATCTATGAGGCATACCGCGCTGAGTGCGACAGGTTCTTCCATACCAAGACAGAGTTCTTCCATGAGTTACGCGAGCGCCGCAAACTGCGTGAGCAACGCCATAAAGAGTATCTTGAGCGGCAGGCTGCCCGCGAGCAGGCTCGTGAGGAACGCCGTAAACAACGTACCGAGCGTATCATGGCTGCCGGTAGCAGTAATCTGCGCAAACTGCGCGA
This sequence comes from Paludibacteraceae bacterium, assembly GCA_017649845.1. Taxonomy (GTDB): domain Bacteria; phylum Bacteroidota; class Bacteroidia; order Bacteroidales; family Paludibacteraceae; genus Colicola. The sequence goes on along the minus strand of JAGCFY010000073.1, from coordinate 8,338 downwards.
GAGACTCCAGCAGGAGATCAAGACGGCAGAGAACAACATCCTCTTCTTTACCGGCAAATCCAAAACAGCCAATAAGATTGTGACGGATATGCAGAAAAAGATTGAGGAACTGAAGGCACGTCTGACGGAGATAGAGCAACAACTGGAGAACGAAGATTGATGGCAGAATTAATCAATTATAAGGATGTAGAGATTCGTCAGGCGGATCAGATTGTGCTGCATGACGTTAATCTGCGCGTACAGGGCGGTGAGATGATTTATCTGCTCGGTAAAGTGGGTAGCGGCAAATCATCGCTGATGAAAACGATCTACGGTGCTTTGCCTATCGCTTCCGGCGAGGCGCAAGTACTGGAATACGATATGACGAAGATACGGCGCCGCAAGCTGCCTTATCTCCGCCGCCGCTTGGGTATCATATTCCAGGATTACAAATTACTGACCGACCGGTCGGTAGAAGAGAACTTGCTATTTGTCCTTCGCGCGACGGGATGGAAAGATACCAAGTTGATGAAAGATCATGTGCGCGAAGTGCTGGAGCAGGTAGGAATGGAGACAAAGGCATACAAGAAACCATATGAACTCTCCGGTGGTGAGCAGCAGCGTGTCGTCATTGCACGGGCTTTGCTCAATAGTCCGGAGATGATTCTGGCGGACGAACCGACCGGTAACTTGGATACCGAGACAGGACGCGAAATCATGGATCTGCTGCATGCGATCTCCCAAGCCGGCATCACGGTCCTGATGTCTACGCACAACCCGCATTGGCCGGAGTCCTATCCCGGCAGAAAACTCTATTTCGACAACGGAGTAATCAAAGAATGAATCTTCCTATCTATTTAGTAGGATACATGGGTGCCGGCAAAACAACTGCCGGACGCATCCTGGCTGAGAAACTGGGATGGCATTTTGTTGACCTCGATGATGCTTTCAAAGAGATTCACGGGCTCTCAACGGCTGATTATATCCGGACATACGGCCTGGAGGATTTTCGTAAAAAAGAGAAATATGTGGTCGAAGATCTGGCAGACCAGGTGCCTTTTGAGAAAGTGATCTATGCCACAGGTGGCGGCTATCCTTGCTGGGAAGATAATATGGAGTGTCTGCGGGAATTAGGCACAAGCATTTATATCCGGTGGAAACCGGAACATCTGGCTAAACGACTTAGTCTGACCGACCTCAGCGACAGACCTGTATTACAAGGCAGAACAGAAGAAGAACTCTTGGCGTTCATCGCTCCGCAACTGGAAGCACGTGAGCCTTTCTACGCCATGGCAAACCATATATTGGATGTTGAGATATGCGACGAACAATCGGATGAACGGATCGCAGAAGAACTATATGAATTTCTAAAATGAAGACAATCAACGAATTACAAGACGAGATAATTGAAGAGTTTGAGGCTTTTGACGACTGGATGGGTCGTTATCAACTGATTACTGAATATGCCAAGGAACTGAAGAAAAATCCGTTCCCGGAGGAAGATAAAACGGACCAGAACAAAATTGACGGATGTCAGTCAACGGTTTGGTTCACCTGCCGCATGGAGAATGGAATATTGTATTTCAACGGAGAATCGGAAGCTCTCTTGGTCAAAGGCATCGTAGCACTCTTCTTGCATGTGCTCAATGCCCATACGCCGAAAGAGATCTTGGCGGCTGATCTGTATTTCATCGACCGTATAGGTCTGCGCGAGCATCTCAGCCCGACACGCTCCAACGGCGTAGCAGCTATGCTGAAACAACTAAAGCTCTATGCTTTAGCCTATAGTTCAAAATCATAAAAAGGTACCTTGTATTTTGTATCTTATTTGTATTCCCAGGAGTCATTGTCTTTCCAGATAATACGGCCGTTCTCAATAGTGGCGAGCGGAAAGACGGATGTGAAGGGTGGGGTGACGGTTTTGATCAGCTGCCACTCCTTATTATATATACGCGCGCATGAAGAACATTGCGGCGCACAGGCCGTAAAAACGACCATAATAGAGTCATTGCCCCGATATACCTCTAATGAAGTGCTGTCTGTCAGCGCAATACGTTCGTACACGCTGTCCTGATAAGTGACATGGGGCGTACCTCCTAACTGAAAGAGGTCGGTCAGTAGAGAAAGAGATATGGCCAGTAATAATCCTTGCACCTATTTCCTTTCACTTTTCAATTTATCAAAACAACAGCATATGCTGCTATTCCTTCTTCGCGACCTACAAAACCCAAATGCTCTGTGGTCGTTGCTTTGAGGCTTACTTGATTCGGTTCAACCTCCATCACTTCAGCCAAACAAGCCTGCATAGCATCAATATACGGACTAAGTTTGGGTGCTTGAGCACAGATCGTGATGTCACAATTGCCGAGTTCATATCCCGCTGCGCGGAGCATTTCCATCACGCGGCGTAGGAGAATCTTCGAATCAATACCTTCGAACTCATTCCCTTTGGTATCAGGAAAATGATAGCCTATATCGCGCATAGCTGCTGCTCCTAACAAGGCGTCGCATAGTGCATGAATGACTACATCGGCATCCGAATGCCCCAGCAATCCGCGATCAGACGGCACTTCAATCCCCCCTAACCACAGTTTGCGGTCAGGGGAGAATTGATGTACATCATATCCAAAGCCAATGCGCATGGAATTGTTTTACTTCTTTCTGTTATCCACCAGATCCTTGATGCCTGCGAGGTCGAAGCCCAGCGTGAAACGCATAGTCTGATCCAGCGGGTTCGAAGCAGCCAAACCTACGCAGTAAGATACATCCAGAGTAACGATGGAGAGGTGGAAACCGGCACCGAAGGTGAGGTAGTTACGGTTACCTTTGTAGTAGTTCTCATAACTGTAACCGGCACGAGCGAAGAACTGTTTGTTGTAGCTGTACTCGATACCTGCACCCCAGCGAACTTCGTTGAATTCCTCTTTCGATCCGCCCGGAGCGTCTGCGAAGGACTGGAACCAACCGGTGGCAGAGGTCAACTCCGAGAACTCTGTTTGGGTGTATTTCTGAGTAGTCTGGTCCGGAGCATATTTGGACAGACGGCTCGGTACCATCAATTTGTTAGCCTCTACATTCAGGGTCAGGAAGTTATACTTGTTGAGCGGAATCTCGTATCCCACACCGATATTCATACTTGCGGGGATGAAGTTGCTGCTTCCGTCATCAGCATATGTCATTTTACCACCAAGGTTCTTGAGAGTGAAACCGAGGGTAAAGTGGCTGGTACCGGATTTGAGCTCAATAGGCTGACGGTAGTATAAACCGAGGTCGGCTGCCATCGTCCATGCCGGGTGCATCTCTGTTGCTCCACCCATAGAGGTATTCACGCCGTTGTTGAGGTCCGAATACAGGAAACGAACAGCAACACTCATGGATACATACTCATGCAGTTTACGGAAATAACTGAGGTCCAAAGCCCATTCGTTCGGGCGTACATTCTGGATTGTGTTGCCGTCTCCGTCTGTCAGAGCTACATCACCCATACTGAAATACGTGAAGCTGGCACCAATACCGCCACCGAGATCACCGAAGTTATAGAAACCGGCAAGGTAAGCCAGATCGATATCGCTCACCAATTTACGCAACCATGGGGTGTAGTTGGCTGTAATACCACCCTTCGAATACATGTAAGCGTACTTGGCAGGGTTCCAGTACTGTGCATTAAAATCAGCTTCAGTTGCCACACCTAAATCACCCATACCTGCTGCACGTGCGTCCGGAGCGATGGATAAGGACGGCATAGATGTGATTAACGGGTTCATTTCATCCGCAACTTGAGCACTCATCGTTGCGGCGCAGCACAATGCTGCGAGAGAAATAAGAATTTTTTTCATTGTGTTATTTTTTTTTGTTTTTAGTTATTTCGATATTACGTTATTTCGTTATCACGTTATTTCGATGTTTTTTTAAAATCTTCAAGCGATATGCTTCATAGGCTTTTTCTAAACTTAATTCATTATTTCGTCACAATAATCTTACCCGACGTCTTGCTATATCGACTGGATGCGGATTTGATTTTGACATTATATACATATACTCCCGGTCGGAGTCCTAATTGCGAAAGATTGATAGACACGGCATCCGGATTATCCTGTGTATGGGAATAAACCATCTGTCCGTTGATATTATAGAGATAAATCTCCGTTTGTAGCAGTTCGTCCGGCTGGTCGTAGTTAACGATTAAGGTCAGCATGCCTGCTGCCGGAATAGGATTAGGATATGTGGTCACAGAATATATCGACGGATCCAGTCCCGCTTCTACGATGAAGTTCAGACTCTGCGTCGTGCTGTTATTGAGCAGATCCCATGCACGGAAGGTGAGGCTATGCGGTCCGTCAGGCAGTGCATCCATCAGGTAACTCACTTGACCGGCTTGATAACTGCTATTCTGCGCCGTGAAATATTCATTCAGTGTGTAGATCTGTTTCGGATCATTATCTATGGTAAGCATCAGGTCATGTCCTATACCTGCACCGGCGGTGTTGATACCATGCTCGTCCTCCAGCTCGGCGAAGAATCGCGGGGTAGCATAGGTCTTACCTCCGTCGATAAAAGCAGGTGAGTTTAGATAAATCCGCATCTGCGGTCCTGTGGTATCTGTCAGTACGATGCTGTTGGAGCCGCCAATAGTGAAGTCCTCATAATGACCTACCGCCTCGGCTGTTTCTAAACTGTCAGCAGTAACGGCATAATAAACGATGCGGCCGTTACCGTAATTGTACCGGATATCTTTAGGCACCATGAAGGTATAACTAAACTGACCTTCTTTAACCTCGGTCGAACCCGTAAAAATAGTATTCGGATAATCATTATATGCCACTACCTCCGGGTCTCCTCCTACGTTATCATTATCGCGTGTCGGGATAGACTGCATCTTGTCATATACGGTGATATTCACCTTTCCGTTGAAATCCGATACGGTAGCATGGTCTTCATCGATGATGCGTCCTTCTACATGCTGAACACTTAGCGCATTGAGGGTGTCTATGGCTGTGGTTGTCTGTACCTGATAATCCGTCGGATAATTGAGACGCATGGCGGGGTCACCGAGCAGCACGTAAGCCAGTCTGTTCGCATCCTGTGATTTACAGGTGTTTTTGCCTACGGCTACCGCTTCGCCGAGCGTCATGTCATAATGGAAAGCATTGGCATGACCAAAGAGAGTATCGCAAACGGAGCGGTTTAAATCGGTGTTCTGCGAAGCATAGACCGTACGGGTTGCAGCCAATACGCCGATTGCTCCTCCTTTGGGATTCAGCAAGGCCGATTCTGCCGCGCAGCGTTTGCCTCCGTCGAACTGTGCGAAATTACAGGTAACGAACATCCAGAAAGCCTGGTTCTTATTCGACATGCCTTCTATATCTTTGAGATTCAGGATGGATTCGCTGGTAATAGCATTATATCCTCCATGACCGGAATAATCAAAGAACAATGCTCCATCACGCAGTAAATTCAGCACGCGGTTTTTAGCTAAAGGATAACTCTCGCCGCTGGCATTTACCTCTTGGGGATAAGCATCCAGGAATATCTTATGTACCACGAAATCGGGATTTCTCCGTCTTACACGCTCGGCACTCTCTTCGGCCGTACGGGTGTGCATGCCATTCTCTCCGTCGTCAGCCAGATAGACCAGTTGGTTCTTCCATTTGCCGGTTTGCTCATTGCGGATATACGTGATCAGTTTATCCACAGTAGCGCGTGCTTCTGCTACGCTCTCGAAAGGCAGACGCCCGACACCGATGTCCATCTTGGCTGTACGGTCATTCGGCCCTTCGTTATCATCGAGCCAGCCGAAATAGTCATCCGTTGCGTATGCGCTCACTTCGTTAACGGAGTTCTCTGCTTGATAGGTCAGCAGAAGAGCAGCACCGGAGTTCTTCAGTATTTTTCTGTTGTCAAACGTACCGTGTCCCATGAGCAAGAGCCACCGCGGTTTCTGTCCTGTACCGCTGTTGGCACGGTCGTAAAGCATTTTCATCAGCCAGCGGTATGCACTTGCATCCGGTGTACCGGAAGAGAACTCGTTATACACCTGCTGATCCGTGACTACCTCCCACGTAATGCTTTCTGTTTGCTCATGCGCCCGAGCGAGGTCGGACGAAATCTCTTCGTATCCCTGCGGGCAAATGATCATGTAGTCTATATTGCTCAAGGCATGCAGGTTTTGGTGGGATACGTCGCCTACCACTTCGGCTTTGACGAAAGCGGAACCGGCGGTGTTTACTGCTATATACTCATGTATACCGTCAGCCTGTGTGCCGACCCATGTTATCTCATCGCCTGCAATCGTTGCCGGCATGCGTCGGATAGCATCGAGATGGGTAATATCCCATACCTGCGTAGCAGCACCGGCTCCGCTCAAGCGGAAACGGACAGGCGTAGTACTATTGCGGTTGTCGGTTGTACGAATCCCCATGTAATCACCGCTCATGACCAAACGGCTCGGAGTAGTAATCTCGATATAATTGAGCCAACCTATTGCGCTGGCATTGCTGCTATTTAGTTGTAGTTGTACCTGCTGTCTGTCGGCTGACGAGACACCGCTAAGACTAATCGTACCTACGCAGCCGAAGGTATAGTGATCCGGCACAGCACCGATGGACACACTCTTGGAAGCACCGCCGTTCAGCGTAGCTTTAAATTGCGATGAAGTAGGTGCATTAGCCGCCAGATCTATATAAAGCGTACTGTTTTCTTCTGTCACCGCATTGGGTGTACGGAAAGTGAAGGTACGCGGTTTGTTGATAGAGAACTGCTCGCCGTAGAATGTTTTACCTCCGCCGGAAACACCCGTGCGGTCGATGAGGTTGATAGAGTCTTTATCCTGCACCTGGTAATGCGAATATATAGTCACCTCTTTCGGAGTACCGCTGACTGCAGCAGCCTCTACAGGAGCCAGAAGCGAACCAGTATTATCCGTCAGGAAATAATAACCGTAGTTGGAATAGGTGTTGCGTGTATGCGTGAAACGCGAACCGTTAAAACTCCAACTAACCGGACCTTGCACGTAGAAAAGGATATATTCGTCGCCTACAAATACCGGTACTTGCGGCAGGTCGTCTATATTGGGTTGGCTAAAATCCTGGGTCTTCTGTGCACCGCCATAACCGAATACACGCACTTGCGCGGGCTCAATGCCTGCGCTACGCAATTCGCTGAAACTCATACGGCATACTCCGCTCTCGCTCACGCGAATCTTCACCCAATGTCCGTCTGCCAAGATAGAAGCCGGCGCATAGGTATGAATACCTGCCATCAACGGCAAGCAAAGTGCAGTTAATATGATTGTAATGAGTTTTCTCATTTAATTTTGCAATATAATTTCTCTTCTCCGTTTATCTCGGTGCGGATGATCTCTTCTTTCTGTACCGGCCGCGGTGTTTGTTTGACCTGGATATAAATCAAGTCCCCTTGGCGGATGGTCATAACTTTGCTGGCCTCTGCAACAGCCTCTTCGGGTGATAGAACCAGTTCTTTTCCGTCAAACTCGCTTCCCTTCAGTGATGTGCAGGGTGTAGGTTCATATTCTCCTATTGCCAGCGAATAATCAAAATCCAGTGCTTTGGTCCACGGCTTTCCTGCAGCTTGTGCTTCGCGCAGGATGTCCATCGCAATAAAATCTGCTCCGGGTGCTATAGCATCGTAATAACGGCTCGCAAACTTGGGCGCTATCTCTTTCCCCAAACGACTCACGCGCAGGATACAACACGGCGTAACACCTATTTCTCGGCTCCATTCCGGAAGGAAGAACGGTTTGCGTCCGTTAAGCAAACAACTGTCGCCTTTCAGCACCATTTCCGCTCCTCCGGAGGTATATACAAAGCCTATTATTTTCATTCACCCTATAAAATGCGGCGCAAAGGTACAAAAAATATTTCAATTATGCAAGCATTTAAGCAAAAAGTAAACTTTTTCTTAAAAAATGCTATTTGGCTCTTATAAATAATTGTACCGGTGTACCGGTGAAATCCCACCATTCGCGTAGCTTGTTCTCCAGGAAACGACGATACGGTTCTTTTACGTACTGCGGCAGGTTGGCGAAGAACACAAAAGTAGGAATCTGGGTGTTCGGCAACTGTGTGCAATATTTGATTTTGATGTACTTACCTTTCCATGCGGGCGGCGGATAGTTCTCTATCAGCGGCAGGAATTTCTCATTCAACTGTGCGGTCGGCACTTTCTTGTTCTTGTTCTCGTACACATGGATCGCCGTCTCTACTACTTTGAAGATACGTTGTTTCGTCAGCGCGGAAGTGAAGATAATAGGGAAGTCCGTAAACGGCGCAATGCGCTCGCGGATAGCTGCTTCGTATGCCTTGATATCCGCATTGGTCTTGCTCTCGATCAGATCCCATTT
>JAGCFY010000072.1 GCA_017649845.1 Paludibacteraceae bacterium | reverse complement strand
CTGGGCTATGCCTGCGAGTTCTATCTCGACGCAAAAGAGAAGAAATATATGGACGAGTGCGGTGCCGCTAACTTCTTCGGTATCAAGAACAACACTTACGTGACACCGAAATCAAGTTCGATTCTGCCGTCAATCACCAACAAGAGCCTTATGCAGCTTGCTGAGGACCTTGGAATGACGGTTGAGCGCCGCCAGATTCCTGAAGAGGAATTGGCAACATTCGAGGAGGCAGGAGCCTGCGGAACAGCAGCCGTTATCTCGCCAATCTCGAAGATTGACGACCTTGAGCAGAAGAAGACCTTCGTCTTCTCGAAGGACGGCAAACCCGGTCCGGTTTCGACGAAGCTCTACAACTTGCTGCGTGGCATCCAATACGGCACTGAGCCTGATAAGCACAACTGGACTCGCGTGGTTATTGGATAATAATGATTTAGATTGTTTTACAGAAACGCTCCTTACTTATGGTTTGGAGCGTTTTTTGTGTTGCGAATGAGGTGATTATGTCTATTTTTGTAATATTTAAACATTGACTATGCTAACCATTAAATCTAAAACGTTCAAGAGCATTTGTTTGCTACTTTCTTGCTCTATCATATTAGCATCTTGTTACTCAACAAAATATGTATCGCTACAAGATGATTACAATGCAAAACTGAATGGTAAAAGTTATGCAGACATAATAGTGTTGCTCGGTCCACCAGATAGAACAACTCCTGATGGTAAAAATGGCGAAATATTAATATATGAAGTAAAAAGTCAACAAGGTTATTCTGCCTCCAATTCAATTGATCTTACTGAATCAAAGAAGCAAACCTGCATCTTTGTTGATGAGAATAAGATATGCTATAATGTTACGACAGATGATAAAAAAGAAGAAATGTATTATGATAAACCCAAAACAATTGCCAGCCTATTATTATTCGGAGTATTAGGATTGGTCATAATTCTTACCACTGCAGACTGAAATAAAGAATATGCCATTTTGAACAACGCTCCTTGCCTTTAGGCTTGGAGCGTTTTTATTTGCAGTGGTTGCATAAAAAAGCCCCGCCGCAGTATGCGGCAGGGCTTCCCATAAAAAACAATGAAAACCTATTCTTCCTCTTTGTGTTCGGCCTCGTAGGCTTTGAGCAGTTTGTCCTGAACATCGCTCGGAACTTGTGCGTACTCGGCGAATTTCATTGTGTAGGTTGCGCTACCTGATGTGAGTGAGCTCAACGAAGTTGAGTACTTGTTCAACTCAGCCAGCGGAACGCGGGCCTGCAGTTTCTCGTAGCCCGATTCGCTGCTCATACCCATAATCATGGCGCGGCGGCCTTGCAAGTCGCTCATCACATCGCCCATATACTCCGAAGGCACAAGCACCTCAACGTCGTAAATTGGCTCCATAATCTTCGGACCAGCAGATTTGAATGCCTGGCTGAAAGCGTTGCGTCCGGCAAGTTTGAACGAGATTTCGTTCGAGTCAACCGGGTGCATTTTTCCGTCGTAGATGCAGACGCGGATATCGCGAGCGTAAGAACCCGTCAGCGGGCCTTCCTCCATCTTCTCCATTATACCCTTCTGGATTGCTGGCATGAAGCGTGCCTCGATGGCGCCACCTACAATGCAGTTGCAGTAGATGAGCTTTCCGCCCCATGGCAGGCTGATTTCCTCGGTTCCGCGGAGGCTGACCGACCAGTCTTTGCCATCGATTTTGTAGGTCGATGGTGCGGGCATTCCCTCGTAGTACGGCTCGATAATCATGTGTACCTCGCCAAACTGCCCTGCACCACCTGATTGTTTCTTGTGGCGATAGTCGGCCTGTGCGGCTTTGGTGATGGTCTCGCGGTACGGAATCTTCGGGTCGATGAACTGCACTTTCAAGCCGTGCAGGTTCTCCAACTGCCATTTCAGCGAGTTGATGTGGAACTCACCTTGTCCGTAAACTATAGTCTGTTTCAGCTCTTTAGAGTATTCGACAACAATGCTCGGGTCTTCCTGCGACTTACGGACGAGCAGATCGCCCAATTTCTCCTCTTCCGATGCATCCACTGGTTTGATGGCTGTGCGGAAACGCGGGTCGGGCATTTGGATTGCAGGATAAGTCCAGTCTAAATCCTTGTCGTTCAGAGTATGATTGGTTTTTGTTTCTTTCAGTTTCACCATTGCGCCAATATCGCCGGCCACCATTTCGGTAAGTTTCTCGCGGTTCTTGCCTGCGGGCGAGAAGAACTGCGACAGACGCTCTTTGGCGTTTTTGTTGGTGTTCACAAGGTCCATACCTTCAGTAATCTTACCAGACATTACTTTGAAGTAGAGAACCTCACCAACGTGCTCCTCAACTGTTGTCTTGAAGATGAAGACCGAAGTCTTGCCGTTCGGGTCGCATTTAACCTCGTTGCCTTCAGAGTTGACAGGAGCTGGCATTTCAGTCGGGTTCGGGGCTACATTACCCACAAACTCCATCATCCGGCGGATGCCCATATCTTTCTTACCTGCAACGCATAATACGGGGAACATTCCACGGCTGATGATTCCGGCGCGGATTCCGGCGCGCATCTGATCCTCATCAAGCGAGCCTTCCT
>JAGCFY010000071.1 GCA_017649845.1 Paludibacteraceae bacterium | reverse complement strand
TGGTGCAAGTAGGCAACGAGATCATGTATGGTCTCTGCGGCATTCAGGTTCATCCGTACGAAAAAAGCGGAGATAATTGGGAAGGATACCTCGGTCTGCTTCATGCAGGCTGTAACGCCGTGCGCGAAGTATGTCCGAACGCGCAGATCATCATCCATACGGATCGTCCCACCAACACCGGCTATAACTCATTCTACTACAACAAACTCAAAAACGCCAACGTGGATTTTGACGTCATCGGCCTGAGTTATTATCCTTTCTGGCACGGCTATCTGAACAGCGAGCAAGTGAAGGACAAGACGGACAAGAACAATCTGGTGAACGCCATTAACAATCTGAAAACCTTGTTCCCCGGGAAGAGAGTGCATATCGTAGAGTGCGCGTATAACTTCCAAAACTGGCCGACGAAAGGCGTTAGTTTTGACACGCGAGATGTATGGCCGTGCTCTGTGGCGGGTCAATACAGTTTCGTCAAAGATCTCGTTGATAACCTCCAGCCGTTGGAGAACGTAGATGGTATCTCTTACTGGTTCCCGGAAGAAGCCGGGAACGGGGATTATGTCAACTGGACCACCAACAGCCGTTTAGTCATCAAATCATGGCAGAACCGTGGTTTCTGGAACGAGCAAAGTACCACTTCCGGTCATGCCATCAATAAGACCGGCAATGCGACGGGTGACAAGAAGGCATCCGATGTGTGCGCGCCGTACTATATGGGTACGTTTGTTGCGCAGGAGCAGGGCATAGAAAACCCCTCCGCGAACGAAGGGGTTGTTTCCCGTCCCGTCAAAACGCTCCGCAACGGTCAGCTGCTCATCGAGCGTAACGGCGAATGCTATACGCCGGACGGCAAGCGGTATTAATATAAGTTTACTTTATCGGTTCATCGTATATATTAACCAGTTCGCCTTGCTTTAGCAGTAAATTTACCACCCCGTCTCTATCGTTGATAGTTGCATCGTCATGCTTCATCGTTGCCGACCATTGCAGATCGCTGATATGCAAGAGTGGTCTAAGCGACATCAGCGAAACGACCGTATCCGGTTCTCCGGCGGAGGCATCCATATGCATGATGGTGTTATGCTGGTTGCATAGAGTTTGCAACTGACCGGTCATACGAATCATCTCCTGACCTTCTACAGCGGAGAAACAGGCTGCTTCTCTCATCTGCTCTGCCCTCGGAGACAATGTGTTACGTTGTGCAGAAGCATCCAGCCACTCGTTGAAACCGTTCGGATTCATATATCCGTTGATGAGCGCCGGAATGGTAAGACTATAATCGCCTATTCTATTCAGCGCGAACTTACGCAAAGCCGATGCACAAGCCTTCAACTGCATGTATTTCATCAATTGACCGAACGAATATTCACCCTTGTTCACCAGTTCGATATTCGGCAATATCTCATTATTCCAAACATCCGGCATGCATATCTGCTCATAACTGTCAACCGTTACCTCTTTACCGCCTGTACGAAGAGCGATATTCACCAGCACCTCTTCCGTATCCGGAGAAGCGCCTACGGCTACTGTATTAAGCGGCATCTTCAGTTCGTGTGCGGCAGATACGATATCATCCAATTCTTCAAACGGTATACCATCGCTAAGTAGCAATACCACATCATAAGTACTTGTCTGCATCCAATCGACTGCTCGTCTGATAGCCGGAATGTAATTCGTTCCTCCGTAAGCTCCTATTGAGTCAATCGAAGCAGAACGGCTTGTTGTCACCACTTCATCGGCAAATGCGATCCATTCAATCTCAGCCACTGCCTCTAATTTATGGACATATTGCCTCAACTTCGTGATATCACCTTCCATGCTCCCCGATACATCAAGCAGCAGCAACATCTTCTGACCAGTAGCAACCGTCTCGTGTGCTTGGAATTGCACGCCTTCCACCTCTGTATCCGATATCGTTTCATCGCTATACATCAGCTCTTTAACCAAACCTTGTACTGCTTTCTTGTATCCCTTCGCCAAATCGTATATATCTACTGTAGAGTTATCCTCTTCCACCGGTATCTGAATCGTCGGCACGTTCACCACTAATGGTGCATGCCCGAAAGAACCGGCCAAAAGCGGTTGGAAGGCTTTACTCTCTTGAAAATGGAAGCCAGGAGGAACTATAACCGACATCTCGTTCTGCAATCTCGCTAATTTCTTCTCATGCAGCCATTGCATATACTGACTCATCTCCTCTACAGTCTTCTCCTGGAGTTTAGTAGCCAGTTCATCCAATCGTGCACGAATCTCCAGTAACTTGGCGCCAACGAACAAGTCTTTCAGTCTCTCTATTCGCTTCACGCGGATAAGGAATGCGATTGCTCCGATGAGTGCAGCAACAGGCAACATCGCCAATCCCCATATAGACAACGGATATAAAGCAGCACTGATGACAACACCCGTTGATAAAGAGGATATTAAAATCTCTTTCTTTAGCTTCGACAGGGCATCAATCTCTTTCTGCAGTTCGTTTTGTAACATATCGGAGGATATATCCAAACGTTTGGATTTTTGCATCAGCTTATCCAGGTCTCCGGGGAGAACGAAGGCTTCCGGTGCTTTCTCGAGGTTCTTAAAGGCATCCTTGATTTTAATCTTGAAATGCTCCAGCACTTTCATCGCCTGTTGCAGTCCAATATGTTTGAATCGCGGATTGCCTTTGTCGCAAAACATCTGGAATACTAAGTCTTGCAGGCCGTGCGAACTGTCAAAAATGAACTTATGCTGACGCAGATTGAGACAGCGAATAAAATCTTTCTCAAAACTGCTAAGCTCTTGCGTTACATTATTGACTACTTTCTCGATATGCTTCGTATTATAGTCTCGCCAAATGGGGATAACGTTAAGCACATTTAGTTTGCAACTGAATTTAGTGATCTCGAGACCCGGTATGCGAGGACATTCACTAATCAAGAAACGCTTCATGTTCGCCGGTTTGAAGGTATCCACGAACCGTTGGTTATCGTCCACGAACGCACGTGCTTCGTTTACATTCAGGAAATGCTCTTCCTGATTGCCGGTCATATCTTTCAGGAGGACAGCGCCTAAATTACAAGCATCTATCTCTTTTTGCGCATCGGTCTCAAAGAAAACAGCCGTTGCATTCGCGTCATAATATAAGATGTCATAATCTTTGAAGCATTGTCCATTCGTACGCGCTATATGGTATGCAGCTATATTGACCGCCTGCTCTGCCGCAGCACGTCCTTCTGGTTTCATGGACGATTGCAGGAACAGCACTTGGTCAAACGGACGGTAGTTCATCGGCATGCGTTCCAGAGAGTTCAACTCATTGAGGAAACCTTTCATTCGTTTCGTCAATGCTTTGTCATCCACCGTCAGAGACTCCGGGCGCAACAGAATACCGTACATCTTCACGCTGCTGATGGAGAACCATGGTCTATTCACATCCGCCATGCGCTGCTGTTGCAAATAAGCAGCCCATGTATGGAAGCGCTCCATCGTCTTATCCTGCGTCACATCGCCGATAAAAATCACATTGATGCTATTGCCCTGATTATTCGTAAACGCAGGAATGAGTTTATCCGCCTCAGCAGTATTCATGGATAAGCTTTGAAAAGCTATCTCATTCAGTTTCTCGCGTGTTAACGTCTCCGAACGGCCGTCCGTGATATGGAAGAACTTAAGCGGCTCAGGTGCTCCGATGGTATTCGCTTTCAGAGCATCCCAATAGGACTGGAAGAAGGACTCGCATGAGTCCCCTTCCAAAAAGTTAACTATCCAAAAAGGAGTCATAACTTGATAGATTTAGTCATTTACAAAGAGTTGATGGCATTGTCAATCACTTCGATGAGTGCTTTGTCTTCGGAATTATTATGCTTCTTCCATAATAGCCAGCAGAAGGCGAACTTAGCAATCTTGTCTTCCGTAACCTGCAACAGACGTTTCTTCGCCTCTGCGCTGACAGCCAGCAACGCTTTATTCAACTGCTCATTATGCTTGATATCGAATTTCTGGTCGAGATAATCCACAACCTTGAATAAATCAGCAGGGATGTTCAGTAGTTGCTCTACGAAGGCCTTGCATTGCTGCGTTTGCTCTTTGTCGAACTCAAAATTCTGTACGCCGCTATTGTCAATCGACAAATACTTGGTCTTCGGATTAATTTTTACCGGACGCAACTGCAGACGGATGCTGATATTCTTCGGATCGAAGTCCAAAGAGATAAACTGGCTGAGTTCAGCCGCTTCAGCTGCAGGAGCATCGCTTAATCCTAACAGACTCATCATCTCCGGCGTCATACCGGTGGTATCTATCTCTGCCGAAGAAGTAGAGAAGCCGAATAAGTTATTGTATGCGCTCTTATCGTGCTCGTAGAGCAGATTAATCACATGCTGGTAATACAATCCTTTGATCAATGCCTCAAGACGGCCATTTGCCAATTGGGTCGAGAGATTAGCCTCTCCCTCCCTATGCTCCGTACTCGGCAAGGTCAAACCATACTCATTGAAGGCACGGTGGATATGGCATCCGAAGACTTGTTCGCGTACTTGACGGAGATATTTATCCGAGGTGTAGAATGTCTTGTAAGTTGCGTAGTATTTATACATGTTGAATTCAAATCCAGCCGGCATACGCATTACCATGAATCGGTCGTTCATCGAGGTGTCTTGAACGAACTGCTGCTCCTTGCTGTTCGGGTTATAGCCCAGTGCCTTAGCCAGATTCTCATTGTCGCCGACGAACATCATACGCATATTAGACGGCAGCGATACATCTCCGCGAAGCGGGAAGAAGACAGGCACGCGGTTGATATCCTTGAAACTGTTGAACAGGTCGTCCGTGCGGCGGAATGTCTTCGGCAGCAACTCATGATTCTGAATAGCTTCGCTCAAGTCCAGATCCATCCAATTGCCCGCAGCTGTGGTAGCGTCGTTTACTATTTCCTCTATCACATGCTTAATCGGAGCAATGATGAGCGATTCTTTGTTAATCGACAGTTTGACTTGTTTTGCCTTGATGATATTGATGAATAAGTTACAATCCGGATCAATGCGTCCGATGATATCCTTCAAGCCCTTGCCGGTAGCAGACATACGCGCGGGTACGCGTACTTTCTCTAATCCGTATGTAATCTCCTTCTGTGTAATGACGCTCTCCTGATACAGTTGGTCAAAGAAGTTATTCTCTGCCCAGTCTGTATTGTCTGCGCCGGTAGCCAGTTCAGCCAGCGATGGAAGATAAACCGTCATGATATCATCGGCTGTTGCTCGGAACTCTTTCGCCAAGTTAGCATAAGCGTCCTTGTAGTCAACGCCGTCGTTCTCCAGCAGTTTCTGCAGATTGCGGATACCGGCGAAATTCGTATTGTCACCCTTACGCAGTTTCTCAAGATAGCCGTACGGTGCTTCGGTCAGTTCCTTAATGATTTGTACCGCCAGGGTCAAAGTGAGAGCCCTAACTATAGCATCCTTATATTGCTTGATGCATTGATTCATCTCTGCTTTCTTGAAGGCTTGCAGAATACCGCCCTTTGCGAAGGATGCGCACATTGCTTTCGCGCTGTTCACGCGACCGGTTGCATCCGGAAGCAACGTAGCGATAATATGACGACAAAGCGGCTCGAGATAGAAATCATCTACGTAGTTAATGAGGTCATAAGCGTTATTTAAACCATTCATGAGAATGAACTCATTGAGACGTTTATCGATCTCGCCTGTGATAAGTGTATAAATGGATTTACGAACTTCTTCGTAATCTTCATTATATAGTTTATCCAATTTCACGCTCAGTGTACGTACCACATCTGACGAGACATCGTTGATATCATATTTAGTAGCATTGCTTACCGTGCTTTGGATGAGTGCTTCGAGCGAATCGCTATCGGCAGTTATATTATATTGATACGTCGCTTCACTATCGTGTACTTTTTCAGAAAGCGAGAATAATTTTTTGAGAATAGCATTCTGTGCAAACTCAATTTTCTGCTGGTCAAAATCCGCCGGGCGGCGTTGGTCTAACAATCCGTAATTGATTACCTCGGATAATGCACGACGCGTCAGGTATTCTTTCAACTCCTTGTTCGCTTTCTTGATGGCACGGAAACCGTAGCCTACCATCTGCGAGGTGATACCGGAACGCGTATCTGCCCGCTGCAGCAGTTCAGCAAGGATGTTACTCAAGTTGCTCTTCACGAATGCACGACCATTTCCGGTATTGAGGTAATAAATCATCTCTGCAATCGTCGGATAGAACTGGTCTACTTTCATTTTTGAGCCGAAGTTATTCTCTGCACACACAGGGATCAAGAACTGATATAGCGGGAAATCAAGAACGCTTGTTCCGGCACTACTCGGTCGCACGGCGTACGGTTCGAAAGACTTCCCATTACCATTCTCAAAATTTGAACGGAAAAAATTAATCTCTTCCATACATGCGTACCCGTTGAGGCGATGGTTCGGGTTCGTGCTATTGAGATCTACAAAAGTCTGCGGCATATATAAAACCAACTTAACATTCGGTTCACCATTAGCAATATGATGCGCCAGGCGGTTAATCATATACAACACATCCAGCACCATAGAACTGCCGGTACCACCGCACGAAGAAGCAATCACCCATATATCTACGTCTCTACGTCCGTTATCATCAGGTTGCATCTGTGCGAAACGACCTATCTTAGCTTGCAGTTCACGCTCAACTGTATCATAATAGTTATAGATACCATACCTACCTACATTTCGTTGCGCCGTTGCACCGTCGCTCAACGGATGATTCGGCAACACCATATGTCCTGGCTCCTGCGTAATCGTCCATTCTAACAAGCGCTTTGTATTCGCCGTCGGACGCTCTGAATTCTTAGCTCCGTTATATATTGCCAGGGGCACGGTCGGTCCCATGTCAACAAAATCAGCTGCAGGGATAATAATCTCATCCGAGTTAATTCGACCATATGTGAACATATCAGTATCAATATACGTGAATGCATAGTCATTTGCATAATCATGCTCATTCTTGAGACGCTTGGATAATGCTGCGACGGTATTCAGACCACAACCGCCTAAACCGATAAAATAAGTTTTCATGTGCGTGATATTTAAAGTATTTATGATATTGTTATTATATTCGTAGTTATACCCTCCGTGATTTCGATGCGAACCATTGGAGCTTTCTTATATTTGAATAAGAAAGCAGTCTTTCCAAGTTGCAAAGTAGCCACCTTCATATCCGTCATCTCATTGACGATATCGGCGAAATCACCTACTTCCAACGTGGCATAATAGCCTGTCTTGCGAATTGGATTGAAAATCGGATTATACCGCTTGGCTACGATACGTATTCTCCATGAAGCACCGGGAACAGTCAGCTCTCCATCTTGTCCTACGCTGAACGGCAGAGCATCGGCATCAGCATTATATTGCTTTGTACCATCTGAGGTTTTACGCTTAACTACTACATTCGTGTAACGTTTTTTAGGTTGCTGGCTATATTTCCATATCAGCGAGATGATGAATAATATGATTAATCCAATGATGGTATACCATAGCCATTGTGGCAGCGTGGAGTTCCATATACCTAATGCCGGCAGTTTAATTACTTCTTCGCGAGTCAGATTGACCTCATCCGGATTCTTCTGATTGACCTTGCAGAGTCCCTCTAATTTATTGATTTCCTCTGCGTATTTGGATTCATACTGCACTTTCACATGCAGATCAACAGAATCAATATGAATGAACGACGGATACCATGTAGGCGCTTGATGGATCGTCAGTAGCGTATCTGCGTGGAATCCGGATACGAGCGCCGTATCCGGATTGGCGATAACAAGTTCCACATAATGATCACGGTTACAAGCCTTGCTCTCTTTCTTTTCCAGCCATTCATGCCAATCGGCTTTGAGCATACTATATATCTTCTGCGCGCGGATATTATCGATAATGTGACCGAACCATTGCTCCAGAATAACCGCATCGTTAGCGGACTCATATTCAATGGTGCCAAAGATGGACTCCAATTCCGGTTTGATAACTGCTTCCTGATGATCGACTGCGCCTAAGTTCAGTTCCACACCGTATTTGCACATCGCTCCAGCATGTTTCTCCGTCAAAAGCGGTTTCAAACTCGCCCAGTCTTCTTTCCATTTATCGTAATGGTTCTTATGTGTCCAGTATTCAAAATCGGTCAGCAGATAGATGAATGTCAGGTCACTACTGCTCACTACGTTCATCGCGTCCAGCACTTTCTGCGCCATTGTAAAACCGTCCGAACCGTCTTTAGGATCATGATTGCGCAAGAAACGGAACTGATTGGATTCGATCGTGCTAACGATGGACTGACGTACCGCCGGATTGATTGAGATACACTTGATGGAATTGAGATAGTTGGTATTATTCTCATCGCACATCACAATCAGCGTCACTTGGTCATTGTCCGGAATCGCACTGACAAAGGTCTTCAGATTATCCCTTACCACTTTCTCATATCGCTGCATAGAACTCGAGATATCGATAGCAAAAATATAATGCGCATTGCGGCTCTCCAATCGGTTGCCATAACGCTCCATTAACAATGGATACTCTTTTTTTAAGGCCTCAAAATCATGGTCTTGTCCCCACAAAGCCGGGATACCAAATAAGAGGAATGCAAATAGAAATAATACCGTTTTTCTCATGGTTGATAAATATTCGTTGCAGTTTTACACAATTTGGGTGCAAATTTACTACAAATAATTCAAATATGCAAATTTTTCTATGATTTTTTCTTCAGGCAATAGAAAATCGCCTTTATTGTGCGCGGGCGGGCTCACGCAGTCCTCGGGCAAAACATTAAAAATGCGCTCTATAGCGGTAGCGGAATGGCGGCGTTTGAGACAGAAAGGTTTGGCGGCGGCAATAGGTTCGAAGGACAGGTCTTCAAAGTCAATCTGCGATTCCTGCGCTTTTTGGCGTTCGGCTTGGAGCTGGCGATAGATGGCGACGTAGGTGTATTGGTAGAAACGGGAATAGGGTTTGAGACCAGGTTCCGGCTTGGCTCCGCCTTTGAAAACCCTGAAATAATGGCGGAAGAAACGGATTCGCCATTCGAGGGCTTCGATCGAATGATCGTGCTCAAGGGCATGTGCCTGACGCTGCGCTTCTTTGATCAGTTCGCGGTTTGCCACACAGGCTGCAGACCAGCGGGTCGGGAAATGGTAGGTATAGAGTTGGAGGAGTCCGTTATGCTCGGGCGCACGACGGACGATGATATGTTTGCGGTAACGACGGCCTTCTTTGACAGTGTTCATCGCACCCCAAAAGGCATCGATGCCCTCCACCGGCACAAAATAGCGCACTCCACGTGAATGA
>JAGCFY010000070.1 GCA_017649845.1 Paludibacteraceae bacterium | reverse complement strand
GCACAACCTGATCTATCGGGGAGCGCGTCACGTGACGTTCCTGCCTCTGGCGCACGCCTACGGCTGTGCGTTCGATTTTCTGGCCTGTCTGGCCGCAGGAGGACACACATGGCTCGTGGGACGGACGCCGAGTCCGAAGATTCTGCTCAAGGCCTTCGAGGAAGTGAAGCCGACAATTATCCTCTCTGTGCCGTTGATCCTGGAGAAGATTTACAAGAAGATGATTGTGCCTCAGATCCAGAAACCGCCTGTAAGTTGGGTGCTCAAAGTGCCATTCTTGGACGAGGTAGTATGCTCAAAGATTCGCGAGCAGCTTGTTCAAGCTTTCGGAGGCGAGTTCCGCCAGATGATCATCGGTGGCGCTCCGCTGAACCCCGAGGTAGAAGCATTCCTATACAGGATCAAGTTCCCGATGTCGGTGGGTTATGGTATGACCGAATGTGCTCCGCTGATATCCTTTACTCCCTATGACGAAGGCTCGAAATGTTACTCATGCGGAAAACCGTTGGAGGGCATTATGGAGGTTAAAATCCTGGATCCGAACGAAGAAGGTATTGGCGAAGTAGTGGTTCGCGGCGAAAACACCATGACGGGCTATTACAAGAATCCGCAGGCTACTAAAGAGTCGTTCACCAAAGACGGATGGCTCCGTACGGGCGATTTGGGTATGCTCGATGAAGACGGATTCCTCTATATCAAAGGACGTTGCAAGACGATGCTGTTAGGTCCGAGTGGACAGAATATCTACCCGGAGGAGATAGAAGCCAAACTCAATAACATGCCGTATGTGCTGGAGTCGCTTGTCCTACAGCAGGAAGATAACCGTCTGGTGGCGCTGATATGTCCTGATTATAACGAAGTGGACGCCAGCGGATTGACAAGCGAGCAACTGAACGAACAGATGGAAGAAGCACGCAAACAGGTGAACTCCGAGTTGGCAGCCTACGAACAGGTGGCGCTCGTCAAACTCTATCCGCATGAGTTTGAGAAGACGCCGAAGAAATCTATCAAGCGTTTCCTCTATACCTCAATGGTATAAGATATGAACCTTTGTATTGATCAGGGAAATAGCCGGACGAAAGTGGCGCTCATGACGGATGAAGGGAAGATGGTAAAGCATCTGAACTACAAGTCTTTCTCTTCCGCGGATGTGGAGCGGCTCTTCGACCTGTACGATATTACGGACTCGATCATCTCGTCGGTTGTCGATATCGAAGCGGCTGTGGTGAACACGCTTCACCGGAGATCGCAGCATTTTGTCCTCTTTGATCATAATACACCGGTGCCGATCGTCAACGGCTATGATACGCCGCAGACACTTGGTCAGGACAGGTTGGCTGCCGCCGTAGGCGCGAAAAGTTTGTGTCCCGGGGAAAATCTGTTGATTATTGATGCAGGGTCGGCTATCACCTATGATTTTGTGTCTGCCGACGGCGAATACAAAGGCGGTAACATCGCTCCCGGCCTGAAAATGCGGTTTACTATGCTCCAGCGAATGACCAAGAAACTGCCGTTGGTGGAGGTGGATGAAAACGAACTGATTCCGCTTTTCGGCACCAACACACGAGATGCCATAGCAGCCGGAGTGATAAGGGGCATTGCCTACGAGGTAAAAGGATACATGCGCACGCTGAGCGAGAAAAAAGTGCATTTCCAAACCTTCCTCACCGGAGGACATGCATCGTATATCTTGAATAATGTACGCAGTTCCCGTAGTGAGAAACGCGAGATCAGACACGAGCGCTATCTGGTGCTGATCGGCTTAAATGAAATATTGAGATTTAACAAGAAGTGAAACGATTAACGATATATATCGCTGCGCTCATGATGAGCATAGGGCTGGTGGCGCAGAATATGACGAGTTCGCCGTACTCGCGTTATGCCTATGGCGATATGAATGAGAATGTGCCAGTAGGCTATCGCTCCATGGGTGGAGTAGGAATAGGTATGCGCAATAACCGCGCTATCAATCCCGCTCAACCTGCCTCTTTTACATCTTGCGACAGCCTCACATTTATGTTTGATATCGCTGCGAGTGCTAACTGGAGCCGCTACCGCGATGCCGGAGGTATGCAAAATAAAGCGAACGGAAACTTGGAATACGTCACGATGCAGTTCCCGCTCTTCAAGCAATGGATAGCGATGTCGCTCGGTCTGCAGCCTTATAGTTCTGTGGGATACGATATCACGCTCAGCGACTCGATCCCGGGCTATCATTTCCAGAAAAACTACAGCGGCGACGGAAATATCAGTCAGGTGTACGGAGGTCTGAGTTTTAATATCATGAACTGGTTCGCCGTAGGCGCAAATATCTATTATATGTGGGGTGACCTCAACCACATGAGGATGCTTACTTTTACGGAGACAGGACTGAATCCGACGATTCAGGACGAGATATTATCTGTCAGCAGCATGCGCCTCCGCTATGGAGCGCAGTTCTTCCATACCTTCGGCAAGCATACTTTTACGCTCGGTGCGATTTTCGAGAATAAGATGAAACTCCATAGCGATTATATCCTGATCGAGACGCAGACGGAGGACTCTATTCCTATTTACCAGGACGGCTGGCAACTGCCGATGGTATGGGGCGTAGGTGCTTCATATAACTGGGCAAACAGGTTGACCTTGGCATTCGATTTCGAGCGTCAGTGTATGGCCTCGGCGCTCTATAACGGTCTGCCGGGAAATGATCCGCTGAATGGCTTGCAGGACCGCAACCGCTACGCTTTCGGTGCAGAATACCGCCATAATGCCTTGGGACGCAAGTACGCGGAGAGAATGCTATGGCGTGCAGGTATAAGCGTGCAGGACGAATACCTCGCTTCTATAGGAGCGAAGAAAATAACAGCTTCCGTAGGTATCGGTTTTCCGCTCTGGACGATAGGTACTGTCATCAACCTCGGCGTGGAATACAGCCATCGCGGTTCGTCCGCAGGATTGGAGGATAACTCCTTCCGTTTTACAATCGGCGCATCTATCGCGGAGAACTGGTTCTTCAAACGGAAACTATAGTTTGGCATAGGATTTGTACATAACCGGTAAAATAGTCAACGAGACAACAACTAACAAAAAAATATACAATTATGAAACTGAAAACATTAGCTTTGATGACGTTAGCCGCTGCAATCCCCGCATTGGCTTGCGCTAAGAAACCGAAAAAAGTAGAAGAGGCAGCACCGGTGAAAGAAGCTGTCGTAGTAGAAGAAGATCCTGTGATCACTGAGGAGTGTGTGATGAACGTGTCGCTCTTCCATGAATCGGTGAAAAACAAAATGTATGCCGATGCGTACGAGCCTTGGTGGAGTGTATATACCACTTGCCCGAACGCCAACAAATCGATCTATTCCGACGGCGCCAAGATCGTTGAAGCGCTCTATCAGGCTACTTCCGATCCCGCGGAGAAAGAGCGTCTGGCTAAACTGGCTATTGAGATGCAGGACAAACGTATCCGTTTCTTCGGCAATGATCCCAAGTACCCGAAAGCATATATCTTAGGCGAGAAGGGTCTGGCTTACGTGGATTTCTACGGAGATGCCAAACTGGCTGAGGCACGCGAATGTCTGCAGCAATCTGTTGCAGGAATGGGAAACAAGAGCAAAGTGATGGTACTCGTGAAACTCGTGGATGTTTCCTATGCACTTTACAAACAGGATCCGAACGGTAAAGCTGAGCAATTCATCGCAGACTACGAACTGGCAAGCAATGCACTCGGCGAGCAGGCAGCTGATGCAGCCAACAAGAATGCAGAGATCGCCGGCAAACAGAAGGATTACGTAGATAATATCTTCGCTATCTCCGGCGCAGCTGATTGCTCCAAACTGGACGAGATCTACGGTGCAGTAGTGAAAGAGAACCTGTCGAATCTCGATATGCTCCAGAAGATTGCGAAACTGTATAAACGTGTACGTTGCACCGAGAGCGAGGTGTATTTTGCAGCCTGTGAGGCGGCGCATAAACTGCAACCTACTCAGGAGTCTGCAGCCGGATGTGCTTCGATGGCTGCCAAGAAAGGCGACTACGAAGCTGCTATCAACTACTACGACCAGGCGATTAAACTGGCGATGGTAGAGGATGAGCTGGAGGATGTTGCAGACTACCAGTACAATGCTGCTTTCTATTGCTTCAACAACCTCAAGAAATATGCAGAGGCACGCAAGTACGCTCAAGCGTCTATCGCTACTCTCAGCGGTCTGGGAATGAACAAAGGACAGGGTCGTTGCTATATCATCATCGGTATGTGCTACGCTGCTACCCGTCTCTATGGCAACGACGCCAAGGGTGCTATCCTGAACAAGACCGTTTACTGGGCTGCAGTGGATAAGTTCTACAAGGCAAAACAAGTGGATCCGTCGGTAGAAGCACAGGCTTCGGAGTTTATCTCTACCTATAGCCGCTATTTCCCGACCAAGGAAGAGCGCTTTGACCTGCCGAACGAGTTCAGCGGCTCTACCTACTTCGTAGGAGGATGGATTGGTGAGACGACCAATATCCGATAATATACTGATAGCGAGTGCCATTTCGGCGCTCGCTATATTCTTTTATGCCTGTGGTGGCAGTTCAGTAGGCCAACATACAGCGTCTGAGCCGCGGCAGCAGACAGCAGTGCTGATAACAGATAGTGTCAGCACTCTTATTTCCGATTCAGGTGTCACCCGCTATCGCATAGAAGCGCCGCAATGGTTGATGTTCGATAGAACCAACCCGCCTTATCAGGAGTTTCCTGACGGCATTTATCTCGAGCAGTTTGATGAAGCACTAAATGTCAAGGCACAACTCAAAGCAGACTACGCCTATTATGACGAGACGGCGCAGCAATGGACCCTGCGAGGTAATGTACATGCCCTGAACCGAAAAGGAGAGACCTTCGACACTCCCGAGATGAAATGGGATCAGAAAACACACCGTGTCTATTCCGATACCTCGATTCATATCGTACGAGAGAAAAGTGTCATCGAGGGAGTAGGGTTCGACTCCAATGAAGAAATGACCAAATATACCATTTTAAACCCCACGGGAGTTTTCCCGATAGAAGAATAATGTTATTATCATCTAAAACCGCCTTGATCACGGGAGCTGCCCGCGGAATAGGCAAAGAGATAGCGCTGCTTTTTGCGCGCGAGGGAGCAAATATTGCGTTCACGGATCTGGAACTCAACGAAGCCGCACAGGCTACGCGCGACGAGATAGCTGCCTTAGGAGTTAAAGTAGCTTTCTATGCCTCCAATGCAGCGGATTTCGAGGCTGCGCACCAGGTTGTAGAACAAGTAATTGCCGATTTCGGCCGGCTTGATATCTTAGTCAATAATGCCGGTATTACGCGGGACACTTTGCTTAT
>JAGCFY010000069.1 GCA_017649845.1 Paludibacteraceae bacterium | reverse complement strand
GCACCTGCACCGGAGTCGCCGAAAGCGGGATTAATAGCCGGAATGAGATAGTACATAAAGTTCTTGTCCCATACCAGGAAGGCGGCAGCGTAAGGAATACCGTCTGCATTGCAGATACTTAGTATCTGACATTGCCCCAAACGTTTCGCTTTGCGCTCTATGACCAGCAAGAACTCCCTTGAGTAACTGATTTTGCGTTTGCGGATAGCCATGCATTCGGAGTGGAAACGGTAGAAATCTTCGATTTCCATATTTCGTTCCACATGCAGACTCAGCGCTTTTTGAAGTTGGCGTTTCTTATTCTTGCTGAAACCTTCAATGACCGCATCCATATCGCTTAAGTCTGCCATACGGTAGGTCACGCGTTCCCTTGTCTTAAACCCGAGCGCACGCATAGCATCTACGCATAAACTGCCCGGCAGATACTGCTGGTAATAATAGGCTAATCCCATGCTGTCCAACTGCTCCTTGATGTTTCGGCAAACCTCCGCTGTTTTCCATCGGTCGGCTGTGATCTCCGGTGTTACCCAGATACCTCCTATCTGCGTCTGTTGAGGCATGATGATGTACTTGAACCAGGCACGTTTGCGCAGCAAATACGGCATCGCACCTATAATCTCGCCTTTCTCGTCTTCGGCCAACAATACGTCCCATTCCTTGCCCGCACATACAGCATCAAGCCACCATGGTTGCATAAAAATAGGCACGTATTCTTGTGTCGCCGACCATTCGATATATCGCTCTTTGTTGGTCATTGTAAACTATGAGTTGTGAATTAATTTCTAAATAGTCCGTCGAAAAAGCCGCCTTGTTCCTGAACCTCGGGAGCAGCCTGCGCCTCATCGTTGAATGCCTCCGAACTTTCCTCTTTGCCGCTCTGTACATCATCCCTTTGTGCATTCCGATAGATATCCGGGCGGTAAAGAATCTGAATGTTCTCGGCAATGATTTCGGTCTTACGTCTGATCTGTCCGTCCTTCTCCCAACTGCGTGTTTTCAGTTTTCCTTCTACATACACTTTCATGCTCTTGCGCAAGTTTTGCTGAGCCCATTCCGCCAGATTGCGCCATAATACAATCGAGTGCCATTCTGTAACATCCGGTACCTGTGTGCCATTTTGCATTACATACCCGCGCTCCGTGGTCGCTAAATTAAAAGTTGCAATCGCTACGCCTCTGTCCAGGTAACGTACCTCCGGATCTGCGCCTACGTTACCAATTAAAATTACTTTGTTTACACTTGACATGATGAATTGAATTTGTTAGTTCGTTTTATTTGGGTTGAAATCGAATTGCGCTGCAAATTTACTACTTTTTTTTGAATTGTGCAAATTTATTTGCATATGTAAAAATATTTTTGTAACTTTGCAGCGAATTTTGGAAAAAACAACAAAAATATATTCTATGAAACACACATTGATTTGGGTGGTAGCGATGCTGGTAATGGTGTCGAGTCCTGCTTTTGCGGCTAAAAAGGCCACCAAGAAAACTAAAAATCAACCTGCAGAGCAGGCTGAAGAATTGAGCAAAGGGCAGCTCGTTCGCTGTATAGCGTTCTATAATTTGGAGAACCTCTTCGATACCATTCATGACGAAGGGAAAAACGACTATGAATACCTGCCGGATGGCGGTATGAAATGGACGTCGCTGAAATACGAGAACAAGATCAAAAACATGGCGTATGCCGTTTCCCAGCTTGGAACGGATATCGATCCGCGCGGTGCAACGTGTGTCGGCGTAGCCGAGGTGGAGAATATAGGTTGTTTGTATGATTTGTGCGCAGAAGCAAATGCCAAATACGGGCGTCGTCTTAAGCCGATTTTGCTGGAAGGACCGGACCGCCGTGGCGTGGACGTAGGTTTTCTGTATGATACCGTGCTTTTCAAGCCCTCTAAAGTCAATGGTTTTGAACTGAAGGCGCATTATGCGGACGGAGGAGAGATCAAGACGCGTCTTCAACTATGCGTTTCGGGCTATCTGCTTGGCGAAGGCAAACCCGAGAAAATTCATATGATCGTAAACCACTGGCCGAGCCGCTACGGAGGAGAATTGTCTTCCCGTCCCGGACGTGATACGGCAGCAATGCTCTGTAAGTCGATTTGCGACTCAATTTATCTGAAAGAACCGAAGGCGAAGATTATTATCATGGGTGACCTTAATGATGATCCGTATAATCACTCTTGTAAAGATGTGCTGAAGGCTCGCAAGCATCGCGAGGAAGTAGAGCCGCAGGGTTATTTCAATACAATGTGGCAGATGCTCGACCGTGGTATAGGTTCGCTCGCTTATAATGGTAGTTGGAATCTGTTCGACCAGATTATTATCAACGAGCCTCTGCTGAACGAGCAGTTGAAGTCCGGAAAATGGACCTATTGGAAAGCGCAGATCTTCAACAAACCGTTCCTGACTGTTCAGGAAGGAAAAGACAAAGGCACGCCGCTTCGTACCACCAAAGGTGGAGTGTGGCAGAATGGCTATGGTGACCACTATCCTACAATGATTTATCTAATCCGTAATAAATAATGGAACTTCATCGAAACTCAGCTCCTATCCGTATGCGCAACTATGGGCGCATCGTACAAGATATGATTGCTTATGCGTCTTCTCTCCCTGCAGGGCAGGAACGTGAGCAGTTAGAACTCTATATCGCACAATGTATGCGTCAGCGCAACATGGTATGGAATCGCGATCAGGAATCCGGAATCAATCGTGTGCGCGAAGATATCATCCGCCTATCGGACGGTAAACTGACGTGCGATTCACCTGCGTTCAAGGCCCTGATGAATCCGGCAGAAACAACTCAGTCCAAAAAGAAAAAATAACAATCCATAGCTAACACGTCATGCAAGAATGTAATGAATTCAAAGTGTTTGCAGGTTCCAAAGGTATTAGTCTGGCCGAGGGTATCTGCAAAGAGTTGGGATGCCAACTTGGCAAAATCCATGTAGACCGTTTTTCTGACGGTGAGTTCTGTACCTATTTTGAGGAGTCTGTACGCGGGCAGACCGTTTATTTGGTACAACCTACTTGTCCTACGAGTGACAACCTGATGGAGTTACTCCTTATGATCGATGCTGCCAAGCGTGCCAGTGCACACAAGGTGGTCGCAGTGATTCCTTATTTCGGCTGGGCTCGTCAGGATCGCAAGGACAAGCCGCGCGTCTCTATCGGAGCAAAACTCGTGGCAAACATGCTGCAAACAGCCGGTGCTGACCGTGTTATAACGGTCGATCTGCACGCTGATCAGATTCAGGGATTCTTCGATATCCCTGTAGATCATATCTACGGCTCGAATGTGTTGGCCCCGTATGTAGCTTCGCTTAATCTGAAAAAGCTCATCGTTGCTTCGCCGGATGTAGGAGGATCCAAACGTGCCTCTAATTTCGCCAAGAAATTGCATACGCTTACTGATCGCGAAGTGCCGATGGTGATTTGTTATAAGAATCGTCCTGACTTCAATAAAGTATCGGAGATCCGCGTATTAGGTGATATCTACGGTAAAGATGTGGTCATCTTTGATGATATCGCCGACACCGCAGGTACCTTGTGTAAAGCCGCCGAAGTAATGCGTGATGGCGGTGCGAAATCTGTTCGTGCCGTAGTAACGCACGGCGTGCTCAGCGGTAATGCATGTGAGAAAATTGAGAATAGTGCCCTGGAGGAGATCGTTTGTACCGATTCTATACCGGTAGATCCCGCTTGTTGCTCCAAACTGCATATTGAGAGCCTCGCTTCTCCTATCGCACGCACTATACGCGCTATCCAAACCCATACATCTATTAGCGAAGCGAATATTCGATAAATGAGATCTTTCGTTCATACATCGTACATCGTACTTTTGTCCCTTGTACTTCTAACGGCTTGCAGCAAAAAGCAAGCCGTTGTTTCCCGTCCTGACTTCTCGTCAGATAGTGCCTACGCCTATATTGAACGCCAGATGGCTTTCGGACCGCGGGTGCCAAACGGTGCGGCACATATGCAATGCGCCGTGTGGCTGATTGAACAACTGCGGGCTTGCGGAGCGGAGGTGGAACTGCAAAAAGGATTCATGCCGGATTATCGGGGGAATAGCCAGCAGATATATAATATTATCGGTCATTTTGCCACACCAGAGACCGCTTCCCGTCCGCGGATACTATTAGGCGCTCATTATGACACGCGTCCTTGGTGCGACGAGGAAGCGGATTATAGCGATCGGTTCTATAATGTACCGGGCGCAAATGATGGGGCTTCCGGCGTGGGAGTGCTGCTTGAGGT
>JAGCFY010000068.1 GCA_017649845.1 Paludibacteraceae bacterium | reverse complement strand
ATTCGAAGATTAACGGAATTGACAATACCCTCTTCTTCGCGGGAGACATGAAGGATATTTTGAATGATAGGTTTGTAACGCAATACGGTCGTCCGGATGTTATCATTACTGATCCACCTCGCGCGGGAATGCATGAAGATGTTGTCAATGTGATTCTCAATGCAGAACCGAAGCGTATCGTTTATGTCAGTTGTAATCCCGCTACCCAAGCACGCGATCTGGCGCTGCTTGACGCCAAGTATCAAGTAACCAAAGTGCAACCGGTGGATATGTTTCCGCATACCCAACATGTTGAGAATGTAGTACAGTTATGCAGACGCTTCTAATCTTATTGTTTGCTTATTTCGTCTCTTTTCTGGACAAACCGGAGAAGACCGCGCCGCAGTTATCGCCTCGTGCGGTAGAGCAGCGCGACAAATGGCATATTCCTACCGATCAGATGGACTATCCGGTTAGTACGTTGTACATGGATAGTTTGCGTCGTATGGGCGTGAAGATATACCATAAAAGCCGTTGGTTCAATGGTGTCACATGCGAGATGAAACCGGCGCTGGCGGAGCAAGTACGAGGTTTGTCTTTTGTTACTGCAGTAGAGATGACACGCGATGATAGTGCGCCTATCTATAGCTCTCGTAAACGCCGTATACCGGCATGGCAGAATGACCAGACAATGACGGACGAGAACGATGCCCAGTTGGCATTTTATAACCTCCAGCCCTTGCATGCAGCGGGTTTTGAGGGACAAGGAATCCTCATGGCTGTCTGCGACGGAGGATTTCAGGATGCCGATAAATTAACTTATTTTAGGCAGAAGCAGGAATTGGGCCATTTCGATTTCACGGACGACACGTATGATTTCTACGGCGAATCTGGCAGTCATGGCACGATGTGTCTCAGTACGATCTCTGCGATCTATGAGGGCAGTTATAACAGTTATTACGGTGCGGCAACGGAAGCTAATTATTACCTCATGCGATCGGAAGAGAACGACACCGAAAGCCCGAAAGAGATGGATAATTTAGTAGTGGCACTGGAGAAAGCGGACTCGCTCGGAGTCAATATCTTCTCCGTCTCCCTGGGTTATGCGATGTTTGACAACGGCTCCTGGACGCTGGATAAAACGACCGACTTGGACGGTCGCAGTACACGTAGCAGTTATGCGGCTACTATCGCTGCGCGTAAAGGGATGTTGGTTGTCGTAGCAGCAGGCAATGAAGGCGATGACAACTGGCATACCATCAGTTCTCCCGCCGATGCTGATAGTGTGCTCACCGTAGGTGCCGCATCTGTGGATAGTCTCATGGGCGGCTTCTCCAGTTACGGTCCTACCTCCGATGAACGAATCAAGCCTGAGGTGTGTGCGGTCGGAGCCGGTGTATGGGTGATGTCGCCGTATGGTTTTCCTACCACCTCGAACGGCACCAGTTTTGCTACGCCGCTTATGGCGGGATTTGCAGCGTGTCTATGGTCCGCTCTGCCCGACGAAAACGCCTTGCAGATAAGAGAGCGCATTATTCGCTCGGCAAACAGGTACATCCGGCCTGATCCCAATTATCACTTCGGCTATGGTATACCGGACGCATGGAAAGCGTATACAATGACTTTGGAGGAAGGGATAGAATCCACCCGCACGGATGAGACACCGGGCACGAAAATTCTGCGGAACGGAAAGATATACATCCTCCGCGGAAACAAGATATACGATCTGATGGG
This sequence comes from Paludibacteraceae bacterium, assembly GCA_017649845.1. Lineage (GTDB taxonomy): Bacteria > Bacteroidota > Bacteroidia > Bacteroidales > Paludibacteraceae > Colicola. Next base: position 818 of record JAGCFY010000068.1, on the reverse strand, counting down.
AAGAGCACTCGAAGAATAGAAACAAAAAAGGCAGGCTAACTACATCGCACCGCTACAACCTCCTACCCTTGCTCCGGTCAAGGCCTGGGGGAGTTCAGAGGGAGCTGGTCGTATAGCACCTGCCTATAACTCTCAAAAGCGGGTGCAAAGGTACTGCTTTTTTTTGACATAGCCAAATTTTTTGAAGAAAAAATGCTGGAAGACTTCATTATAGCGCGCATTAAGGCGGAGTTGCCCTTTACCCCGAATGAGGAGAAAGAAGGTCTCTTCACCGCGCTCGGGGCCTTTATTGTGTCGCGTGAAGAACGCAAAGCATTTATCCTCCGGGGCTATGCCGGTACAGGCAAAACGAGTGTCATGAGTGCCCTGGTGCGTGCCTTGAAATCGTTGCAGCAACCATGTGTCCTCCTTGCGCCTACCGGTCGGGCGGCGAAGGTGCTCAGTAAGTATTCGGGAGAACAAGCTTATACGATTCATAAGAAGATTTACCGCCAGAACCAACTGGGTTCGGACTCCTTCTCCCTCTCTGACAACTTGCACCGACGCACCTTGTTCATCGTCGATGAAGCCTCTATGCTCTCTGCGAACCGCGATAATGCTACCTTCGGTAGCGGGTGTTTGCTCGACGACCTGATCCGATATGTCTATAATGACCATGGCTGCTCGCTTCTGCTCTTGGGCGACGATGCGCAGTTGCCGCCTGTTGGCAGCCTGAATAGCCCTGCCCTGGATGCAGATTTCATGGCGAGTACCTACCGGCTTTCTGTCTTTAGTTATCAGTTATCCTCCGTCGCACGCCAAGCCCTGGATAGTGGTAT
>JAGCFY010000067.1 GCA_017649845.1 Paludibacteraceae bacterium | reverse complement strand
TTTTTAATCTGTTACTACCATGAGCAATTTTAGCGCACAAGACCTGGAGCAATTACAAGCTCGAGGCATCTCTGTAGAGAAAGCAGAAGCACAATTAGAATGCTTCCGCAATGGTTTTCCTGAGTTAGACATCGTAGCTCCGGCTTCGACCAAGAAGGGTATCTTGGCGCCGAAACGCGCTGAGCAGGAGGAGTATATCGCTGCATGGCAGCAGTATTTAGCCGAAGGACACAAGATCTTGAAGTTCGTGCCTGCTTCCGGTGCTGCCAGCCGTATGTTCAAAAACCTCTTCCAATATCTGGAGGATGGCATTGAGACGCCGTTCATTCAGGATTTTCTGGCGCACAAGGATTGCTTCGCTTTCGGTCCGCAATTAGCGGGGAAGGAAGGTCAGGAAGCCGTTCGTTACCTGTTGCAGGACATGCATTACGGTGATCTGCCGAAGGGTTTGCTCTTATTCCATAAATATCGCGATGGCGCGCGTACGCCTGCGTTGGAGCACTTGGTAGAGGGTGCGCTCTATTGCGCAGAGCCGGCGAAGGACGGAGAGAAACCGACTGTTTATCTGCATTTCACGGTAAGTCATGATCACCTGCCGCTCTTCCGCCAGCATATAGCAGAGAACCTGCCTAAGTTCGAAGCCAAATACGGCGTGAAATACGACGTTACGTTCAGCGAGCAGTTACCGAGTACGGACACGATCGCAGCTAATCCGGACGGTACGCCGTTCCGCACGAAAGATGGTAAGTTGCTCTTCCGCCCGGGAGGTCACGGTGCTTTGATTGAAAACCTTAACCAGCAGGATGCGGACATCGTATTTATCAAGAATATCGATAATGTAGTGCCGGACCGGCTGAAGAAAGATACAATTCGCTACAAACAAATCCTTGCCGGTGTGCTGGTAACGGAGCAGAAGCGTGTTTTTGAAGCGCTGAAGGATCCGAATCTGAGTGACGAAGAGCGGGCTAAACTGAATCGTCCTATCCGTGTTTGCGGCGTGGTAAAGAATACCGGCGAACCCGGCGGCGGTCCGTTCCTGGTACGCGAAGCAGACGGTTCGATCTCCTGCCAGATCCTCGAGTCCACGCAGATCAGTGACCCGGCTCTGATGGCACAGTCGACCCATTTCAATCCGGTGGATCTCGTGTGTGCAATCCGCGACTATGAAGGCAAACCGTTCGATCTGCCGCAGTACGTTGACCCGCAGACGGGCTTTATCTCCAATAAATCCAAAGACGGCAAAGAGCTCCTGGCATTGGAGTTGCCGGGTCTCTGGAACGGCGCAATGGCTAAATGGAACACCATCTTCGTTGAAGTGCCGGTATCGACCTTCAACCCTGTCAAGACGGTAAACGACTTGCTCCGCGAGCAACATCAATAATAATAAACCCCGCTGCTGAGGCGGGGCTTATTTTATTTACCATTTGGTCATTTACCATTTCTTTTTTATTTCACTCTTACGCCGGTGGCTTTATAGATTGCGCCATCCGGACGGATGATATAGAGTTGGCCTTCATGTAGAATTTTCTCTGCTTTATCGGTCGGCACTGCTATTTGGTCAATACCCCAGAGTGCATTCGGATCTTCGTCCCACATACCTACATGGTCGCGGTACGTACTGCTATAAGTGGAGAAATTAAAGGAGTTGCAGAATAGTTCCATAAACTTACCGATATAGGTGTTGCCGTCCTCTCCCACGAGACGGAAGGAGCCGGTGTAATAGCCGTAAGCATACAGACCTGCCTCCATCTTCTCTTCGTCATAGCCATCGAACTGGAGTCGTAATTCCGCATCGGTGGCCATAACAGCATCCGACTGCCGTCCGTTAGTGTTGATGTAACAGCTCTCCAGATCAATATTACCCCGTGCTACGTTATATACCCCGGAGATAGCTCGCTCTTTATTGGTATAAATCAAGAAGGTAGGCATCGGATATCCGGTGCCGCCGGCTTCATTGGTGGCGAATGTGATATACCATCCGTATAAACCCTCAGGGAACTGGTCTTCGTATTCATCCAGATAAGCCGCTTCCATACCCCATACATCCATCACGATAGCGTTAGCAGGTATGTCGGCAGCCTGGGAAACGAACTCGTTTCCGGAGATGGCATTGGAGGCCTCGAAATAGTTGCCGTTTTCGCCTTGATTAAATGCTTGTACGGTCCATGTCCAGGTTCCATCTTTGGGCATGGTAGTGGTCTTCGTATTACCATTAACGGTCAGGGTAGAGTAGAACTCGCCATTCCAGAAGAGGGTGATCACATAGCGGTCTGCTGCTGTGGCGGCCTCCCATGAGAAAGTGACATTATCCCCGCCGAAGACCTCGGCGTGCAGGTTCGTAGGCTCGTAACTGTTAACGCCTACGGTGAAATTACACGAAATCTCTTGTCCGAGCGGGTTGTTATTTTTGTCCACCACTTGTACGACCGCATTGTATGATTTGCCTTCCTCTACATTGACTGTAAGCGGGGAAGCAGGACGGTCTTTGGTATCGAAATTATCATATGCTACTGTTTCTCCGGACCATACACGAATGTATAGACGCTCACCCTGACCGAATTCCGGTGCATCCCAGGTAAGAGTAGCGGTGGTCTTGTCGGCGGCTACTGTAGCAGCGAGGTTGGAGACCTCTTTTGAAACGAGCGTGAAGGGAATAGTAGCTAACAGTTCACCTCTCGAGTAGCCTGTCTCGCCTTGTACCAAAGCATATACTTGCACTTGGTAGGTACCCGGTCGGAGACCGAGCATAGGCGATGCGGCAGTACCGATATTGATGACACTGGTGCTCCATGCATCTCCTCTTTGCATACCTTCTTCGTCAGCATTGAGAATCCATTTGGTGGAGCAGTAGTAATGGTTCTCGTAGTCATCGTCTTCGGAGAAACCGATGCCGTCCTGTTGCGCAAAACGGTCGCATTCTCCGGTGGTAGCGACAATACCTGCGATGAGCGCTTGCTCGGAAGCTTCGAAAAGACCGATAGCGAAAGCAGAACTGTTATACGAATACCAAGTGAACTGCGCCTCGCAATAGCTTAGCCCATAGATAGCCGGATCCGGGATATTCTCCTGCGAAGGGTCCACCTCGCCGGAGTGACCTATTTCGGCTACCACGAAATTATCCATAGAGAGTGTACCGTAACTGCCGGTGCCGCCTGCAAAGCGGAAAGCGATATAGGTAGCATTCGACGGCAGGTCATTCAGCGCAACTACTGCATGCCGATAAGTCAGTGTCCTTGGCAGTAACTGCAGCGACACAAAAGTAGAAGCCTTATTCGGGTTAGTCATATATCCTACCTCGAGTTGGCCGCACGCGTCGGTGGTGAGATTAGTCTTGTAGTCAAATGCCACTTCGAGGGTGTTGAGCGGAGCATTGAAGGTAGGCATAGCAAAAACCTGCTCACTGCTGGTGCCGCCTCCTATGACCTGCAGGTGCGCCTGTCCGTTCACGGTAGTAGCGTTGCCTTCTTCGTCATACGTCTTATCGGCTACCACGCTGATAGTGCCGGAAGTGGCTATTGTCCAGCAATCCGGTTCTACCACTTCGAATCCAGAGCCGTGTTGGTCGCGGCTGAAGGTCTCCAGCCATGGTACGGAGAAAGGTACGCAAGGAGTCTTGAATGCCGTCTTAGGCGCCAAACTCTGTTCGTCTGCAGAGCAGTAGGAGCGTACGTAGAACTCATACTCGGTCTCTTCGTACAAGCCGCTCAGTGTGACGGTTTTAGCAGAGAGCAGCGTGGCTGCATTCCAGTTCACCTCTTCGCCTTTTTCCACCAGTACATATTGGTATTGCGCTGCATCGCCCTGCCATGTGAAGGTAGCACTATGTGCGGTAAGGCTACTCAGTACGATGTTGGATGGATTTTCGCAGCTGGCGTTTCCTACGACAGATACACCCTTTATTTCATCAAGGTATATGCGATCTGTACTGCCGGTCTGGTGGAAACCGATGTAGATAGCCTGACCTACATAAGTGCTGAGGTCCAAGGTGTACTCTCTCCATTCGCTCTTCCAAAGCCGGTGCGCGGCATCACCCTTGGACTGCGAAGTATAATACGTGTCGAGCAGTTCGAACGAACCGGCGTCTGTGCCGCTGAGCGACACTTCGATGCGGAGTTGTCCTGAGGAAGCGTAGTCGCCTATGCAAGCGGAGAATCTCAAGCTCTCTCCGTTAGCCGGCCGTAACTGCGGGGTGATGAGCCAACTCTCCGTGCCGGTTACTTCCTGTATCATGGCGCAGTTCTGACCGAACTTTGCGCTCTTCTTCCATCCGTATCCGGGGTAACCGTCAATAACCGACCAGTCCTCGGGAGGAAAACTCTCGCCATCAAAACTCTCGTTAAGTTGTTGTGCGTAGAGACCGGTGCTTAACAGCACGGCGCACATAAAAGAAAAGAAGTGTTTCATATTCGTAATGTTCTATATAGCGAATCAAAAAGTGCGCAAAGTTACGTAAATTTCTTTTAATACGCAAATTTTAGAACATTTTTTTGCTTTCAGAGCATTAAAAAACGAATAATGAAACATTTATCTTAATCAAAACACCATTTGATACCGAGACAAGGATTACACATAAATCCCTTGCCAATGAAGTTGTAACTGAACTCTATCTCGGTACCGATATTCAGGTTCGGACATTTGAACCATCGTCCGATATTATACCATAGTTGCGGTTCGGAAATGAACACAAAAGATTGCCGGTCAGGGTCGGTATAGGTGCCGTTTTTGTAGTCCGGCACCAATAATTTCTGTCCCCATATATCGAGAAAACCCGAGAAGCGCAGCCCCGGCGCGGTGCAGAAATCATCGCATCCCCAGACAAAAGTGAACTGAAGGGGTATCTGGTTTCCCTCCTGCCGCATCCACTGCCCGCTTCCATCTTTTATCCGCCACATGTTATAGTCGTCTACAATATACCTGAATAATATTTCCAGATTGAATATATTCTTATAATCATTGGTGTGCAGGCAATAATTCAATCCCACCAAAGCGGCATGCTCAATGCCATAGCCGCGGATATCGCCCAGGAGATCTTTGTAAAGGCCCAGACCGCCGTTGTATTCGACCTGAACGCTCAGGTCTTTTGCCGCTGTTTTCTGCCAGAAATTGAGACAGCGTGCAATCTCGAAATAACCTACAAAGGGTGTGTTTTTCGGGTCGATGGGGTTGATGTTGTAATCCAGATCAATGAAGGCAAACGTGTTACCCCATGGGTCGGGATAAAAAAGTTCCAATGTGGTAGTGACGCGGTTAGAACGTTGGTTATCGCAGGCAGTACCAAGCGAACCGAAATCATAATAAACTTGCAGATTCGTGCCTGCACTCGCCATAAGCGAGCACAGACACAAACCTGCGGATACTATGAAAGTTCTGATTTTCAGCATTTAGCCGCTTTCAGATTTATTTCACTTCTACGCCGAGTGCGTTATAGCGAACACCGTTGCGGATGATCACTACCTGACCTGCCTCAATGAGTTTGATAGCTTTCTCGCTGGTCATGGTGTTCTCAATGCCTTCGCCATAGATGAGTTCAATAGTACCACCGGCAACAGTCTCTGCCAAGTCAATCTCCGGCAGTTCTTTCTCCGGGTCAGCAGCTTTGTAGTAGCGCTGGAGGGCTGCCGTAACAATCACTTTGCGTCCAATGGTAATTAATGCGGCTTCATCAGCTGTGCATTTCACGCGGTATGCCTCGAAATTGTAAGTCGGGTTCTCCATGTCGTCGGTCATGAAGAAAGAGATGTTGCCATAGCCGGCGTCATATGCAGTTGCAATTGAATCAACATAGCCGGTAATGGCATAGCGGTCTGCAGAAGTACCTCCTTGTGCAAGCGCCATAGCGGCATCAACAGCTTCGGCTACGTTTACCTCAATAATCACTTCTTCCACTTGGCTCTTCTCAATGAGCTCAACAGTACCGTTGGAGATCTCAATTGTTCCGTTGTAGTTGTAGAGTTTGCCGATAACTACTACGCTATCGCCCTTGCCGAGTTCCAGACCTTCTGCACCCTTGCAATTGTAGGGTTTGAATACATCCTCGCCGCAAGCCATTTCGAAAGTGTGCTGACCATTATTGTTCACTTGGTCTGTTCCTTTCAAACGGCCGTATACTTTAAATACATCGTCTGAATAGTCACCTGCGTTGAGAGAAGAACCTTCCTCCAGAGCCTCGCATACAGATGCATCAATCGTGTCAATTTGTACAGTAGCGCGCTCTATGATCACTACGTCGCCGTTTTTAATTTCCGGTGCGTTGTTATAGTTCATGATTTTGCCTGTTACGGAAATCTTGTCTCCTACGTTGAGTGCTTCGTGTCCCGGCAGGTTGCACCAGTAGCCTTGTACGGTTTTCTTGGAGCCCTTAGCATCATCCATCCAAAAAGTCTGTTGGTCGATAGAAGCGTCGGTACGGGAAGGACTGATAGCACCGTTGGTGTTGGTAACATAGCCTGTAACAGTGTACACTTCTTGGGTCTCGTCATTGTGCTGGGCAGGCATAAGAGTGAGTGCTTCTGCACAAGTGATGGATTGTTGAGCATTCATGCTCATGGCAGCAAACAGGAGTGCTGCGAAAGTAAAAATCTTTTTCATTAGTTTGTTGATTTTAATTAGTTAAAAATAGAAATATATTTTTTTATTCCTCGGTTTCTTCTTCGGATGGCTCTGCCAAGAGCAGGTTCTGTATCTCCCAAGTCGGTGCAGAAGGTACTTCTATGCCGTCGAGGTTGGTGTCATAGCGGAAAGCGATAACAATCGTTTTGCCGTTGTATTCGCTCAAGTCCCACGTGCCTGCAGAGCGGAAGATCCAGTTACTGCCGTCCGGCAACTCTTCTACCCATTCGAGCTGTTTCCATTCGGTGGTCGTTACATCACCGGTGTAGTTGTCGGTCACCATGACATTAAGCCATTTGGGGTTGTCTGTCACATTACCGTAACGTACTGCGTGATCGAATGTCAGGAGTGGTTTAACGCTCTTCTTGAGACGGATGTTCGGCGAGATCAGCCAGTCCTCAACGCGGTGGTTAACGCCGCTGACATATGCTGAAGCGGTCATACCATAGGCTGCTTGATACCGCCAGATATAATTCAGTCCGTCCAGCGAAACATGTTGGATCGTGAATTTACCCTGACCTTCGCCTACAAATTTCGCTTGCAGGTAGGTGGATATATTCGCTATCCACGCGTTGTTCTTTCTTTCGAACGACATGGTCTCGGTGATATAGCCGGTAGTGAGCACAAATTCCGTTCCATCATATACCCATTCGTCGGCCGTCGCACCGTTTTTACCCATATAGGCTACGAGATAAATCTCTTTCTCCAGCGGGTAAGGATAAGTGGTCTGGAGGTATTTGAGGATAATATTCATGTCTGTGATCTGGCTTACACCGGCAGACTCATAGATTCGTTGCGGCAGCGCGATAGCGGCTTTCAGTTGCTCGTTTGCATAAGGAACCCAACCTTCCGCGGTTAACTGATAGAGCGCATTGACGGTTTCAAAATGGCGGGCTTGTTTGGCGCGTCTCGGTGCGGGAGCGCCGGCCGGCGTATGATTGACATAAACTGCATCAAGAATCTGAGGCTCACCGCTCTCCGTGGAGTAGCGTCCGATGATAGTGATGGCGTCGCCTGTCTGGATACCTTTGTCTTTCCATACCTTGTTGCCGTCCTCGTCCGTCAAACCATAGACATAGATACTTGCCTCGCCGTCAATCATGTAGAAACGGCCGGAGATAGTGGATTTTACCTCTCCTACATAGCCGTGAATCATATGGCGCTTCTCATCAGGGAAAGCAAGCAGTTCGCTCAGCGTCAGTTCGTACGGCAGGAAATCCGATAACTCTGCCGGATCGGGTTCATCTTCGCAATAAGTATAGGAGATCAACGCGATCAGACCTTCTTTCGCATTGGCAATCTTGCCTGTCAGGAACGCCGGAATACCGGGTACTGTAGCCGGAGTAAGATAGTCAGCACCGCGTTTCTGCCAGATGGTCTCGTAGTCGTCCGTGGTGAGTGCAAAACCCTGAGCTCCTGTGAACTCTTTGACGCGACTGGATTTACCTTCGCGCATCGTGTAGAGCACATCGCAAGTAGTACCATTATCGAGGTACGGGAACTTGCTTTGCATCAATGCTGGCACGTACATATCCGCCGAGGCTGTCTCGGTGAAGGATTTCTCCGTAGCGATAGCGAGCAATTCTTTTAGACCGGTAGAGTCCGTCGGATCGAGCGCAAGGGCTTTTTCTTGGTTCTCTGCAAAGATGGTGACGAGTTTATAATCATCGTCCGTCAGTGTATAAGTCATGCCGGTACGTACATCCGTGATCTGCGGATCGCCGTTTCCCATATATTTCTCGTCGAAATAGTTTTCGCACGAAGTACAAAGGGACAAGGTACCAAGTACCAGAGCTGCGCTAAAAATATATTTTGTTTTCATAGTTCCTTAGAATTGCAATTTTAGACGAATGTTCCACTGTCTTCCCTTGTTGTAGAAGAAATAGATGTTATCCTTGGTGTTCTCCGACACGGTGGTAGTTGTAGTGCTGGCGGACCAGGCTTTCTCGATATAATATTGGTTAAGCACGTTGGTCACGTTGCCACCGATGGTGGCACGAATCGGACCCATGTCGAACGAATAACTGGCGCGCAGATCCAGACTGCCGCCTAACGGGCAGCGGTAAGGCTCTACGATATTCATCACTTTGCCCGGTGTCAGATCGCTTCCCGAGAAGGAGTAATAACTGTAGTTGCGGTCATACAGCGTATATTCGCCGCCGATGCGGAAACCCTTGAACGGTTTGAAGAGAATGCCGAAATTGGCGGTCGTCTGGGCTTGTCCGCCTACGTGAATACCCTTCATGTTCACTTTCGCCCAGAAATGGTCTGGCGCTCCTATTTCCGTTACCTGGCCGTCGGCTGTCATAGGCAGACCGTGCTCGTCGTAGGCATAGCCTACTACGCTGTCGCGGTCCCATTTCCAGTCTCCGAGCGAAACCATGGCGCTGATCTCAAGCCATTTGGTAGGACGGGCTTTCGCCTCGAACTCCAGACCCATGTGACGCGCACCTACGCCCGTCATATTAAGGTAGTAATTGGTCACCTGGTCGTTCAGCGTGCCGTATTTGGTCATTGCTTTGTCTATCCATTCTGTAAAGTAGCCGTTCACATGGATCGAAGCGTATTGGTTCTCGAATCCGTAACCCACTTCCACGGACGCGATCTGCTCGTTCCGTGCCTGATTGTTGATAGCGTTGGACGTGCTCACGGACATGTAGATATTCTGATACTTCGGCGCACGGCTGATATAGCCTGCGTTGATGAACACATTATGCCATTTGGCGAACTTGTAGTTCACACCGCCTTTGATCGTTCCGCCGATACGTACAACGGAATCGCGGGCGGTCACATTGTCGTAGTAATAGCGGTCGGTACGCCAGTTATGGTTGAAACTGAGCGAGCCGTTGATGAAGGCCGAGAGGTTGTTTTTGCTGTATTCCAAGCTTCCGAAAATACCTTCCTGTACGATCGTACCGGTGTAGTCGCGGTAAGCGATGTCGCCTACTCCTAATTTCTCGGTTATCCAGTTGATGTCTGCGGCTTTCGGGTTGTTGGCCACAGACACTTTGCTGCGCGTCGCATCGATATAGTAACTACCGCCGAATAGGTCACTCACTACCGCCTGGTGGATACCTTGGTAGTAGCGTACATCGACACCGGCGGTCAACTCCAGGCAGTCCAGAAATTTCTTGTCATAGGTCGAAACGATACCTACCCAGTTATGATAGTTGCGGTTCTCGCAAATGACGAGTTCCGAACCGGACTCCGACGCGGCGTTGATCTCTTGTACCATGCCGTAGTCAAACATACCGGTGACGGGGTCGCGGAACGTAGTGGTGATCTGGCCGTTGGCGGCGCCGTTTGTCAAGTCGCTGTAGGAATAACTCGAGCCGTAGCCGTTCTCCGCCGTGCGGCCGAAACCGCGACCGATGGAGACATAGGCTGTAGTACTCAGGCTGCTCATGTCGTCTATCTGCCAGATATGGTTCAGACTGATCTGCGGCTTGTGGTATTGGTTGTAGTTCGTACCGGCCTGTTTGCCGTCTTTGCCCAAACCGTAAGAGGGGTTGTATTGTCTTCTATCCATCCCTGACAGCATGTATTGCGCCACGCGGTTCCATTCCGCCAGAGTCAGCGCTCCGTATCTTCCTGCCGGACGCGTCCAGTGATGTTGCGGAGCACCGAAACCGGTCAGGCTCAACTGATGGTTCTCGTTGATACGTTTCGAGATATTGGCGAAATAGCTGTATCCTTCAAAACCGGTACCTTGGATATATCCGTTTCCCCATGTGCGGCTTCCCATCACCGTGATAGCCCAGCCGTTTTTCATCAGTCCCGTGCTCACGGAGAACAGCACTTTGTTGTATCCGTCGTTTCCCATGGCGTAACTCAGCGAACCGCCTTTCTTAGCGTCAATACCGCGTGTGACGATATTGATCGTACCGCCTACGGAAGGAGCCGACAGTTTGGACGCGCCCATACCGCGCTGGGTCTGCATGACCGAAGTCACGTCGCTCAACCCCTGCCAGTTACTCCAATAGACCGTACCGCCTTCCATGTCGTTCATGGGGACACCGTTGATCATGGTGGCTACGTTCGTGTTGTCGAATCCGCGCATCCAGATTTCCGAGTCTCCCCAGCCGCCACCTTGACCGTTGGCATGCACGCCCGGCGTGTTCTTCAGCACTTCCGGAAACTCCTGACCCGCCAGACGCTCTTCGATCTCCAGCGCTGTCACTTGGCTGACAGCTACCGGCGTCTGCTGCGTACGAGCCATCTGACCCGT